>JABMOJ010000537.1 GCA_013204195.1 SAR86 cluster bacterium | reverse complement strand
TCTCCAGAGTCCCTGAGTTCCTTGCAGCTGTCGATGCAGAAGTGGGCCAACGTTATCCGAATTTTGAGATCGTCTGGTTTGGCCATATCGGCGACGGCAACTTACACCTGAACATTCTCAAACCGGCCGACTGGACTGTCGCTGCGTTCAAGGCAGAGTGCGAATTGGTTAGCGAGCATATTATGCGCATCGTGGCTGAGTTCGACGGCAGCATTTCCGCTGAACATGGCGTTGGTCTGCTCAAGCGTGATCAACTGAAATTCAGTCGTTCGGCTGCCGAGATCGATTTGATGCGGTCGGTTAAGGCCGTGTTCGATCCGAACCACATCATGAACCCGGGCAAGTTGCTGAGCTAGATTTCCCGGCGGGCTCTTATTCGGCCTTGCGAGTTTCTGCGCCTGTCGCGGTGCCCACCATGATCAGATCCGCCGGTCTTAAGGCGAATAAGCCGTTCGTGACGACACCGGGCAGATTGTTGATGGCAGACTCCAGCGCCTTGGGGTGAGTGATTTGCAGGTCATGCACGTCGAGAATGATATTGCCGTTGTCGGTGACGAAGTCCTGTCGATAAACCGGTCGGCCGCCCAGTTGAACCAGGGCTCTGGCCACGGCAGAGCGAGCCATGGGAATGACTTCTACGGGCAGCGGGAACTTGCCGAGGGTGTCCTGCATTTTGGATGCATCGACGATGCAGATAAAGGTTTCGGCCACTGACGCCACGATTTTTTCTCGAGTCAGCGCACCGCCACCACCTTTGATGAGCTCAAGCTGATGATTGCTCTCATCGGCGCCGTCGATGTAAAACTGCATGTCCTTCACGCCGTTCAGATCAAATACGGGAATACCATGACTGCGCAGGCGCTCCTCTGAAGCTAGCGAGCTGGCGACCGTGCCGTCGAATTTGTGCTTGATCAGTGCTAAAGCATCAATAAAGTAGTTGGCGGTGGAGCCTGTGCCCACGCCAATCACGGACTGGCTTGTCAAATGAGGGTCAATGTAGTCGACAGCCGCCTGGGCGACTTGTTGTTTTAACGCTTCCTGATTCATTGATAAACACTCATGGGGTAAAGGACAACCTTGACCTCGTCGGGCCCTGGTTTCGACGTGTGATGCTGGGACGTTCAGTTTATACTTTTACAGCGGGCTTGCTAAGGATGAAATGCGCCGTGCAAGTTATTGATCGCAGATTGGCAGTCAGATCTGCATCTATCAGGGCGAGTGAACAGGGAAATAACCAAGTGTTTAGTCATTACATTAAGAAGATTTTGGAAGCTGACGTCTACGATGTCGCGGAGCAAACAGCATTGGAACGGGCAGCAGGTTTGTCTAGACGCCTGGGACAGCAGGTGTTCTTGAAGCGTGAAGATCTGCAGCCGATATTCAGTTTCAAACTCCGCGGCGCTTATAACCGGATTAAAAAGCTGGACAGCGGCATTCGGCAACGCGGTGTCATCACGGCGTCGGCGGGTAACCATGCGCAGGGTGTTGCCTTGGCGGCACAAAAACTGAATATTCCGGCAGTCATTGTCATGGGCTGCAATACGCCCGAGATTAAGGTGCAGGCAGTGGCTCGGCTAGGCGCTAAGATCATTTTGCATGGTGACAGCTATAATGAAGCGGCAGAGCATGCTCTTCAGCTGGGCATCGAGCATAACTATACCTACGTGCATCCATTCAACGACCCGGATGTGATTGCCGGTCAGGGGACGATCGGTATGGAAATATTACGTCAGCATACGGATCCGTTGGCGGCTATATTTGTACCTGTGGGCGGCGGTGGTTTGATTAGTGGCGTCGGGACCTACGTTAAATATCTACGCCCCGACGTCAAAATCATCGGCGTCGAGGCGGAAGGCTCGGCCTGTATGTGGGCAGCCTTGAACGCGGGGAAGCGAATTCGGTTGAACCCGGACGAGCTGGACCAATTCGCCGATGGTACCGCGGTCCTGCAGGTAGGGACTGAAACCTTCAAGCTAGCGAAGCACTGTGTCGACGAAGTGATTCGGGTCAGCACTGATGAAATTTGTGCTGCCATCAAGGATATCTTTGAAGACACGCGTACAATATCGGAGCCATCTGGCGCGCTCGCGGTCGCGGGTTTAAAGCGTTATTTAGCGCGAGAGTCATCGGACCCGAAGGCCCAGGGGGCCTATGTGGCCATCGTCTCGGGCAGTAATGTTAACTTTGACCGGCTGCGGCATATATCCGAGCGGACCGAAATTGGTGAGCGTCGAGAAATACTGCTTGGCGTTACGATCCCAGAAAAACCAGGCAGCTTTCGACAATTCTGCGCGGCTATCGGCAAGCGCAACATCACCGAGTTCAATTATCGCTATGCTTCCAAGGCGGGTGCCCAGGTGCTCGTGGGTATTCAGACCCATCCTCAGGATGAAGACCGTGACTTGGTTCGAGATCGGCTATCGAAACGCTATTCTGTGGTTGATCTGTCAGAGAATGAAGTTGCGGTCTTGCACGTGCGGCATATGGTTGGTGGCCGGGCGGAAGTGGCGGAACACGAACGCTTGTTTCGGTTCGAATTTCCCGAGCGCCCCGGCGCACTATTGGGCTTTCTCACCGGGCTCGGCAAAGACTTCAATATCTCGATGTTTCATTATCGAAACCACGGTTCGGCCTATGGTCGAGTATTGGTGGGTATCCAGGTACCAGGCCCGGAGATGAATCGGTTTAAGACCTCTCTGGCAGAGATTGGCTTTCGTTGGTGGGATGAAACGGACAATCCTGCTTACCAACTGTTTCTCGCTTGATCAGTCGGGCAGTTCGTCCAGGTTGCCCTGGTGGAATTGCCGATACTCGGCCTCAAATGCGAACAGGCTTGGGTCTTTCAGTCGATCAACGTAGAGGTGTCCGTGTAGGTGGTCGAACTCGTGTTGGAACACCGTGGCGAGAAAGCCGCGCAGGCTAATGCTCTGAGCCCGGGCTTGAGCGTCCAGGTAGTCCACGCGAATGTGCTGGGGGCGTTCCACATAGCCCATCATGCCGGGAACCGACAAGCACCCTTCCCAATAGCCCGCCCGTGTATCTTCAACGACGGTCAGTACCGGGTTGATATACACGGCGAAGGGCATTGCCGGAATTTCTCCATAACGGCTGCTGGTGTTGATAATCTCAATGACGGCCAGCTGGTAGGGGATGTTTACCTGCGGGGCGGCGAGACCGATACCGCCACTGGCATGCAACGTGTCCTGCATGTCTTGGATCAGCTGCACGAAAGCGGCTGAGCCGATGTCGTTCACCGGATAAGGCGCAGCAAGCTTGCGGAGCACCGGGTGCCCCATTTTGACGATATCGAGAATGGTCATAGCGTTCCAGGGATCTGTGGGATAGGCCGTGCCGTCATTGGGTTACCGACTAGGCAAGACGAATCCTAAATTAAATGCGCGTTGCCTGACAAGTGCGAGCTGCATTATGTGATCGACTCGACAAAGCCGAGAAAATCGCCGATGGCCTGTATTGACTATTATCACGACAGCTTATATTGTGCGAATCTTCTGAAGAATAATGCGAACGGTTAGACCCGCGTCCATAAAGTAAGGGCTCAATGAAAAAGAAACCTGATCTGATTTTTTTAATCTTCGTGATATTCGGTACAGGCGTTGCTGTTAACGCAGTAGGTCAAGCTCTCGGTTTTTAGCCGAGGCTGAGCGCGGTAGACACCAAATAATCTCTTTATCCGTGATCACCCCATCAAGGGGTACATCCCATGTTGCGTGGGGTAGGTTCGGTACTTCCTGGCAGGCATGCGCCACCCCCAGCAGCTTTGGCTGACGCCAGTGGCCGGCCCTGCGAGCGAAGGTGCGGTCGTAATAGCCCTTGCCCATACCTAGACGATTGCCCTGCCGATCGAATCCCACGAGTGGTAACAACACCATGTCTAGCATGCTCGCAGCCCTCAATTTGCGTGGCTCATAGGTGGGCTCAAAGATGCCATAGCGGTTCTTAGTGAGTGGTTTGTCGCTGGGGTTCCAGGCTTGAAACAACAGTCGCGTTGCTTCCCAAGGCCGCTGAGGCTCGGAGAGCAGCGGCAGGTAGAACGTTTTATTGGTCGGTTGTCGTCTTATTAGGGGTAATAGGTCAATCTCACCGTCGTTTGCCAGATAGAAGGCAATATGACGAGCCCGCCGAAAATTCGGGTCGCGGTGCAGTCTTCGACTCAGGGCAGCGCAAGCAAGACGTTGCTGATGTGGACTCAAACGCCGACGAGCAGCTCTGAGTCTTGTGCGTAGCGATTTGCGCATAAATCACGCCTGAACGAGTAAAATTCCCCAAATTGCCGCTGTCATACAAGCCCTTGAACCCAGCGGTTCAAGGCGGTGGCCCCTAACTGGCTACAGGCGTTCCGGAGTCCGGACATGCACATTCACCGAGAAAAAAGACCTCCTAGCTAGCGCGTAAAGGGTTTAGGACGTGTTGACTGGCGCACAACCCAGGGAATCTAGGGAGGAGTATATCGTAACTTGTGCTCAGCGATTAATAGATTTTAGACGAACCAGCGCCTGATCAAGCTTGCCGGTCAAATTTGTGATCTCATCGGCTTGGGAAGTGATGACATTTTCGGATTTTTGATTTTCTTTAATATAGTCGTTGGCAATATTCAGGGCTGCCATGACAGCAATGCGATCAAGCCCTAAAATAGCCGAGCCTGATTTAATCTCTCGCATTTTTTGATCGACATAACCGGCTGACTGTTGCAGTGCGGCGACTTCTTCAGGCTTGCAGCTGACTTGGTAATCCTTATCCAATATGGATACGGTAACAGTCTGGACATTCTTCATGGGGTTTTATCCGTCCGCTTGGGAATCTTGATCTAGGGCCTTGAGACGCATGATCATGGCCTCGACCTTATTTTTGGCTAATTCATTTTTTTCCAGTAACCGGCTGCGCTCCATTTGCCAGCTGGATCGTTCGGCAGTCATCATAGCCTGTTTGTGTTCGACTTCATCCAGCAGCAAAATCAACTCGTCGATTTTGGCTTCCAGGTCTTTTATTTCCAAGGGTTTATCACCAATTAATGAAACGTTGGCTACTATAGAGCGCCGGCTTGTGAAAGG
This sequence comes from SAR86 cluster bacterium, assembly GCA_013204195.1. Taxonomy (GTDB): domain Bacteria; phylum Pseudomonadota; class Gammaproteobacteria; order Pseudomonadales; family Azotimanducaceae; genus UBA4582. Next base: position 11,321 of record JABMOJ010000537.1, on the reverse strand, counting down.
TCAAACTTGCCTTCGCAAGCATGGTATCTTTAGGTTTTTATCAGGTGGTTGAGAATGGTTCAAAAGCGAGTGGATTTCGACGCCTTATCGAAGTGTATTGCCGCGCTGGGTGTGCCCCATAGTGCGGCGGAAGTACATGGTCTGGTGACTGGACTGCTGTCTGCAGGCTCAAAAATGAGTCCGGCGGCGGGTTTGAGCACGCTGCGTGAGTGGCTCGACACGGATGTCGTCATCGACGCGACTCACGGTGCGCTGCTGAGTCAGGTCTTCAGGGACGTCGCAGCCGACCTCCTCGACCCGGAGTTTAACTTTCATCTCCTGCTGCCCGATGATGAGGCCGCGATCGCCCTTCGATCCCAAGCTCTGGGCGAATGGTGTAGCGGCTTTTTGGGTGGGTTCGGCCTGGCGGGACGGTTCCAGAATGGCGATTTGAGTGATGACTTACGCGAGTTGCTGGCTGATCTCAGTAACATTGCCAATTTGGATGAAGAAGTGCCTGAAGACGAAGACAACGAAGGCGATCTGATTGAGATCGAAGAGTATGTTCGAATGTCAGCGTTGTTGGTATTTGCTGAATGCGCTGTTGCCGTTAGCCACTAGAAAGCGCTGGCATGTTATGCCGCGGCGTTGATAGCGAATGAATATGACGGCCTCGATGGAACCTTGAATGAAAGCTAGCCCAACCATTGCCCCAAAAGAGTTTGCCAGGCGTCGGGTCGATTTAATGGCGATGATGGCGCCCGACAGTATTGCGATTTTGCCCAGCGCCAGTGTCGTGGCGCGCAACAGTGATATCGATTACCCCTTCCGACAGGACAGTGACTTTCAATACTTGAGTGGCTTTGGCGAGCCTGATGCGGTTCTGGTGCTGGTACCAGGTCGCGCCCATGGCGAAACTATTCTCTTCTGTCGCGAGTGTGATCCTGACCTTGAACGCTGGCACGGCAGGATCACAGGTCCAGAACGCGCCATGCAGCTGTTGGGTCTTGATGATGCATTCCCCATCGCAGATATCGATGACATCTTGCCTGGCCTGATCGAAGGAAAGGCTAAATTATATTACGGTATGGGTGTCCATCAGGATTTTGACGCCCAGGTCATTGGTTGGGTCGACGGCATTGCTTTGAACCAGCAAGCCGGCTCAAAGCTGGCCGGTGAATTTGTCCATCTGGGTCAGTATGTCCATGAGCTTCGTCTGTTTAAAAGCGCCCAAGAGATTAATGTGATGCGTCATGCAGCCCGTGCCACAGCCGCGGGCCACTTGCGTCTGATGTCCGAGTTGAAGCCGGGGTTACGAGAGTACCACCTTGAGGCCGAATTGAATTACGCCTTTGCGGGAGCCGGCGCTCGTACAACGGCCTATCCGTCGATTGTTGGGTCTGGCAACAATGCGAATATTATGCACTATACGCAGAATGACGATCTGATCAGATCCGGTGATCTGGTGTTAGTTGACGCCGGTGCTGAGTATGAGGGTTATGCTGCGGATGTGACTCGAACCCTGCCAGCCAGTGGGCGCTACAGTGAGGCGCAAGCGGATATTTATAATGTTGTCCTGACTGCCCAGTTGGCGGCCATCGCCGCAGTGAAGCCGGGTAATCACTGGAACCAACCTCACGAGGCCGCAGTGCGAGAAATCACCTTAGGCTTGATCCGCCTGGGGTTGCTGCAGGGCGAGGTTAATGAGCTGATTCGGGCGGCCGCGTTCAAGAAGTTTTATATGCATCGCACAGGTCATTGGCTCGGCCTTGATGTGCATGATGTAGGCGAGTACCAAATCGAGGGCGAGTGGCGGGTTTTCGAGCCCGGTATGGTGACGACGATTGAGCCCGGCATCTATATTGCCGAGGACCTTGAGGGTGTGCCGGCTCGCTATCGTGGTATTGGAGTACGGATTGAAGATGATGTGTTGGTGACGAAGTCCGGTTGTGAAGTCATCACCGCAATGATTCCAAAGACTGTGGTTGCTATTGAGCAATACATGGCAAGTAAGGTGGCGTGAAGATGGAAAAATCGATTGATGTACTGATTGTCGGTGGCGGGCTGGTGGGGCTCACGCTGGTCAACGCGTTGCGGGGCTCCCGTCTGTCAGTCAGGCTGATTGATAGTCAAAGCTCGCCGCAACTGTCAGCCAGAACCGAGTCCAGCCGCCAGGGTCATAACCTGGTTGCCGGTGCCAGTCCTCGAGTGAGTGCGATTAACCTGGCCTCCGAGGCGCTGTTAAAGCGTCTTGGTGCTTGGCCGGGGGCGGCGGCGCAGCAATGTGCCTACACGCAGATGTCTGTATGGGACGGCCGTGGCACAGCCTCGATTCAATTTGAGGCTGATTTGGCGGTGGCTGATCACCTCGGTACGATCATAGAGAATGACCAGCTGACTCTAGCCTTGTTTGACCGCGGTTTGAGCGTTGACGAAGCGCAAATAGATTATGACTCAGCGGTTGAAACCATTGAGCGCAATGATGTGGGTTACAGGGTTACGCTACTGAGTGGCGAAAGCATTAGCTGTAAATTGCTTGTCGGTGCCGATGGAGGTGCGTCCACAGTGCGAGAATTAACCCACATTAAGACCCTCGAGTGGAGCTATCAGCAGTCAGCGCTGGTCACCACTATTGAAACCCAAGCCCCCCATCAGGGTGTGGCGCGGCAGTGCTTTACACCGGTGGGCGCGCTGGCATTTCTGCCCCTGGCAAATCCCAGGCACTGCTCCGTGGTCTGGTCGACGGCGACGACTGAGGAATTGCTGGCACTGGATGATGATCAATTGTGTCAGCGGCTCACGCAGGGTTCTGAGTCGGTGCTCGGCGACGTCTTGGCGGTAGATCGGCGGTTTTCTTTTCCACTGCGCCAGCGTCATGCGCTGCGCTATATTCAATCGGGTTTGGCGCTGATCGGTGATGCCGCACACACGATCCACCCGCTTGCTGGGCAGGGTGCTAACCTGGGTTTTGCTGACGCCCAGGCCTTGGCCATGGTGCTCCAGCAATGCCGATTCAACGGTCTGCAGCCTGGCGATATGGCGTTGCTGCGTAGTTATGAGCAAACGCGGCGCCCCGCCAACCTGTTGATGGCGGCGGTCATGGAAGCCATTAAGCGCATGTTCGACTCTGGTGATCCTGGCGTCAACTGGTTGCGAAACCTGGGTCTGTCGCTCCTCGATCAACAGTCAACCCTGAAAGGTATGGTCGCAAAATTGGCGGCGGGAGCCTGACAGCGACAGCCTAGAACAGGGTACTTAAGACAAACTGCCTGAGTCGAAATTGATCCGCCATAGGGTTGAGCGCGTCTCACTGTCCTCGGGGCCGGTGAGGCGTTAGAATAGCGCGGATTTTCTTAACTCCAATGAGCTTACACATGGGTCAGAGAACACCGATATATACATTGCACGTTGACGCCGGCGCCAAGATGGTGGACTTCGGGGGTTGGGATATGCCGATCCACTATGGTTCACAGTTGGAAGAGCATCATCTGGTTCGACAGGATGTTGGAATCTGCGACGTCTCCCATATGACGGTGATTGACCTGCGCGGCCCGCAGGCCAAGGCTTACCTGCAATATCTGTTGGCCAACGATGTCGCCCGTTTAGACGTGCCAGGCAAGGCGCTCTACAGTGCGATGTTAAATGAGACCGGGGGTGTACTGGACGACCTAATCGTCTACCTCGATGGCGACGGCTATAGGATCGTGGTGAATTGTGCCACTCGCGAGAAGGATCTGGCCTGGATGAATCAGCAAGCCAGCGGTTTTGACTGTCAGTTGATAGAGCGCCCTGAACTCGCGATCCTGGCGATCCAAGGTCCAAATGCGCTTGCTAAGGTGAGCGCAGTGGTGAGCCCCGAGCGGGTCGATTTAATCTCACAGCTGAAGCCCTTCGTCGGAGCCTGGTCTGGAGAATGGTTTATCGCGAGAACGGGTTATACCGGCGAGAAGGGCGTTGAAATCATTTTGCCAGGGGCGGATGCTCAGAATCTGTGGCGTCAGCTTACTGCCAACGGCGTCAGGCCTGTGGGCCTGGGGGCACGAGATACGCTGCGACTGGAAGCCGGCATGAACCTGTATGGCAGTGATATGGATGAATCGGTCACGCCCCTGGAGTCAAACATGGCGGTCACGATCAGTTTTGAAGATGACCGTGAATTTTTGGGTCGGGCGCGGTTGGAAGCGCAGCTTAGCGAGGGTGTGGAACGTGAGTTGGTGGGTTTGGTTTTGCTGGAGCGAGGCGTGCTGCGTGCGCATCACCCCATTTTCAGTGGTGCTGAGCAGGTCGGTGAAATCACCAGCGGCGCCTTCTCGCCAACGCTGGAGCACGGGATTGGGTTGGCCCGGCTTACCACAGGCGCGGACAATCTTACCGTTGAAATTCGCAATAAAAGACTGCCTGTGCAGCGGGTCAAACTGCCATTTGTCCGCAATGGCAAGCAGGTTTATAAGCTCGCTTAGATGAGAGGGTCGAGAGACAAGCTGCAGCAATTGTCTGTGGCTGGCTGGATCGGCGGGAAATACAGGAAACAAAAATAACGCTAAAACCACGTGGTAGCTAATGACACCGCGATAACACACGATAAAGAAGGGCGAAAAAGATGGTCGATTTTTTAGGGGAATTACATTACGCAAAGAGCCACGAATGGGTGCGTATAGAGGACGACGGCACTGTCACCGTAGGTATTTCTGATCATGCCCAAGATGCGCTTGGAGATGTGGTGTTTGTTGAGTTGCCAGAGTTGAACATGGCCATTACCGCGGGTGATGAGGCGGGTGTGGTCGAATCAGTCAAGGCGGCATCGGATATTTATGCACCGATCTCGGGAACGGTTATTGCGATTAATGAATTATTAGAGGATACGCCGGAAACCGTCAACACCGCGCCTTTTACTGACGGTTGGTTTTTCAAGCTGCAGCCAGACAATCTGGGTGATGTTCAAGACTTGATGGACGTTAATGCCTACGAGGCGTTCTGTGAGAACGAGGAACACTAGTTGGGGGCGCCTAGTTGGGGGCGCCTAGTCGGGGACGCCTAGTCGGGGACGCCTAGTCGGGGACGCCTAGTCGGGGACGCCTGATTTGGCGCAGCCTCACGACTTGACTTGCGCGTCTGCCATGGCCTTCGTCATCACGGCGGATAGCGCCTCGATTTGATCTGGCAGGGTCAGCAGTACCAGCCCTAAGCGGGTCTCCTGGACCTCGCTGATCGCCGCCAAGTCGCAGAGGTCAGCGGCTTCCCGTAGGGTTTTCTCGAGCTCCGCGACGGCATCGGCAGCCAATGGCGAAAGAACCTTGCCGAGGTTGATGGGTGCAAAGAAAATCTGATTCAGGCCGTTAACCTTGCCCTTTAGCGCAGCCCCCGTGCTGTGGCTGTAGATGCCGTGGCCTTCGCCAGGAATTAATAAGCGATTTGCTTCTGTTATGGCGAGTCGTGCCGTTTGCAGGCTGGCTGCCAGCAGCCGATCTACCTCGCTCGTGAGGATAATTCCCGCCTCATCGACAGCGGACTCTGTGGACTCTGTCGGCCAATGGTCCAAGTCCAGCGTGATCTGCGTTGTGATCATGTCTAGGACCAGACGCCGTCGTACAATGATTTCATTGGCATTGGTCTGGGCGTCAGCCGTTGTCTCAACGCGGGGACTCGCAAGGGTCGAGACCAGAAAATCTGCCGAGTCACGATCAAAAATAAGATATTCAAGTGCGTGGAATCCTAGGCTGACCTCGCTTGAGTCCGTGAAACCATTCTGCTCTCGTAAAGACTCAGGTGTAATCGTCACTGTCAGGTCACTGATCAGGCCGCTGTCAGGGTAAGCCGGCAGTGTGTCCAGGTACCCGGGTTCGATGGGCCAGGCATCGATTTGATAGAGCAGTGGTGCCAAGGAGTCGACCAAGGGCTCAATCAGCGGTTTGGCGAAAGGGAGCGTCGCAAGGTCGATGAATGCTAAGTGGGCATTGCGCCACGCTGCTTGGGCGGTCTGCTGGTGTTGGCTGTCGGGCACCAGCAGCAACTCATCGATGGAGCGTCGCAGGGACTCAGCATCCAGTATTAACCGCTGGTGCCGTTCAATGCGCAATGCCGTGAGTGCGGCGAGGCTTGCCTTGATGTTGGCCGTATCAATGTCGGTGGGTATAACGGCTGGGCCGGGGTCAGCACAGGCACTCAGCAGCAGCGCCAGGCCAATGAGGAGACTTCTGGTGGTTGCTATGACGGCAAAGGTCAGTCGCGTAAGGAGATGATTGACCATTGGCGCCTTTCTGCGATTTCGCGTAAACGTGGATCTGGATCGACGGCGACAGGGTAGTCGACCAGCTCCAGCAGGGGTAAGTCGTTCGCAGAATCAGAATAAAAATAACTGCCTTTCAGGTCAAACTCTGTTCCTGCCAGCCAGGCTTGCAAGCGGGTAACCTTACCGGGACCAAAACTGGGGGTGCCGACTATTTCGCCGGTGTAGCGGTCGCCAATCCGCTCAGGTATTGGCGCGATCAGCTCGTCAATGCCGAGGAGCGCGACAATGGGTTCGGTGATGAATTCCAACGTCGCTGTGATCACCAGCAGCTTGTCTCCGCGACCGCGGTGATGCTCGATCAGGGCGCTGGCCTGAGTCAGCAGCAGAGGCTGAATAAAATCCCGCACAAACTCAGTACGCAAAGCGCAGAGGTGGTCAACAGTGTGTTCAGTTAAAGCACGGCAGGCAAAGCGCAGGTAGGCGTGAACGTCGAGCTCGCCGCGCTTGTATTGGCCATAGAAAGCATCATTCTTCTGGCGATGAGAGACTTCATCAACGAGTCCCTTGCTGATTAAAAACTCCCCCCAAGCGTGATCGCTATCACCGGAAATCAAGGTTTCATCCAGATCAAATATTGCCAAAGCCAATGTCTTGTCTCCTTACCTGCGCATCGGCCAGCAGTTTACCGTGAATCTGCTGTCCGCGGCAGGGTAATTCAGTCCGCTGATTGCCCAATGGTCGAGATTCAGACACAATAAATGTCCGTTAATGGGTGAATCAGGGTTTCCCAATTGATAGATGCAGATGGATACCGGCCCAATGTCGGAATAATTGTTGCTAATAGTCGTGGCCAGGTACTCTGGGCCAGGCGAGTTGGTCAGCAGGCGTGGCAGTTTCCGCAGGGTGGCATTCAGGAGCGGGAGTCACCTGAAGACGCGCTTTTTCGGGAGTTAAAGGAAGAAATTGGCCTGGGCCCTGACCAAGTGGAGATTTTGGGTTGCACGCGCGGCTGGCTGCGTTACAAACTGCCGAAGCGCTTGTTGCGACACAAGACCAGTCATTTTGTGGGACAAAAACAGAAATGGTTTTTGTTGAAAATGCTGGCGGAAGATCAATCTGTGTCATTCGCTCACTCAGAGACCCCGGAATTCGATTTTTGGCAGTGGGTGACCTATTGGTATCCGCTGGGGCAGGTTGTGGAGTTTAAAAAAGATGTTTATCGCCGGGCGATGAAGGAGCTGGTGCCACACTTGTCGCGATGTTCGTCTTAAGATACGACATTAATTCTCACGATCTACTCAGCTATTTCCGGATCTGCAATGCTTGAAATTCTCCGCAGGGTAATACAGGAAGTCAACAAGGCTCGTGACCTGACGACGGCCCTGGAAATTATCGTGGATCGTATTCAGGAAGCGATGGGAACCCAGGTGTGCAGCGTATATCTGCTGAATGAAGAGCGCGATAAATATGTATTTATGGCGACTCGAGGCCTGAACCAAAGTGCGGTTGGTAAAGTGACTCTGGCCCTCGGCGAAGGTCTGGTGGGATATGTTGGCGAGCGGGCAGAACCGGTGAATCTTGAAAATGCGCCTCAGCATCGGCGCTATCACTACCTCGAAGAAGTGGGCGAAGAGCCTTTCAATGCTTTCCTTGGCGTACCGATTATCCATCACCGGCGGGTGCTCGGCGTGCTGGTGGTCCAGCAACGTCTGGCGCGGCGCTATGACGAAAGTGAGGAAGCGTTCCTCATTACCTTGTCGGCCCAGTTGGCTGGTGTCATCGCTCACGCGCGGGCGACAGGCTCATTGGCCTTGACCGGGTCGGTGCAGGCGGTACCGGCCAGTCGTTTTCAAGGCAAAGCAGGGGCGCCGGGCGTCGCCATCGGTACTGCTATCGTCATTTATCCCGAGGCTGAACTGCATACGGTGCCGGATCGGTTGACAGCGAATCCGGCAGCTGAAACCGCGTTGTTTCAGCTGGCGATTCTTGAGACCCGTGCTGAAATTCGCGCCATGAGCGATAAGCTTTCAGACCGATTGCGACCGGAAGACCTAGGTTTGTTTGAGGCTTACCTACATATGTTAGATGACACCGCCATCACCGGTGAGGTCATTGAATTAATTGAAGCCGGACAATGGGCTCAAGGTGCTTTAAGGACGATCATCGAGTCTCACGTGGCCAGCTTTCAGGCGATGGAAGATGCTTACTTGCGTGAGCGTGGCACAGATGTGCTGGACCTGGGGCGCCGAGTGCTGGCGAAATTGCAACGGGGTGAAGATCGACAGTATGTCTATCCGCCCAATACCATTCTGGTGGGCGAGGAATTAACGCCAGCCATGTTTGCTGACGTCCCCCGAGACCGACTACTCGGCTTGGTGTCAGTGAAGGGCTCAGGGAGTTCCCATGTGGCCATTCTGGCCAAGGCCATGGGCATACCCACGGTGATGGGTGTCGAAGACTTGCCCATTCACTTGCTGGAATCAAAGCCCCTGATCGTCGATGGCTTTGAGGGTTGTGTGATCACCCATCCGAGTGCCGATCAAATCACCTTCTATAACGATTTGAAGCTGGATGAAGATGCGCTGACCGAGGGGTTGGAGGAACTCAAAGATCAACCGTGCGTCAGTCTCGACGGGCATCGAGTCCGTCTCTGGGTGAATACCGGTTTGATGTCTGATGCGTCTCGTTCGCTCGATAGAGGCGCCGAGGGTGTTGGCTTGTACCGCACCGAAGTGCACTTCATGATGAATGATCGGTTTCCCACGGAGGAAGAACAAAAAGTCATCTATCGAGAGCACCTGAAGGCCTTTGCGCCGCGGAATGTGACGATGCGAACCCTGGATATTGGCGGTGACAAGGCGCTGAGTTATTTCCCGATTCAGGAAGAGAATCCCTTCCTCGGCTGGCGGGGTATCCGTGTGACCCTGGATCACCCGGAGATTTTTCTGTCTCAGGTGCGGGCTATGATTCGTGCCAATGAGGGCGTAGACGCGTACCTGCGGATCATGTTGCCCATGGTCAGTAGTGTGACGGAAGTGGATGAAGCCAAGCGTCTGATCGATCAGTGCTATGCGGAAATCATCGAGGATGGCGCCAAGGTGGCGATGCCGGCTGTTGGCGTCATGATCGAGGTGCCCGCTGCGGTTTATCAGGCAAGAGATATCATCAAGCGGGTAGATTTCTTGTCAGTGGGTAGTAACGACCTGATCCAATACATGCTTGCGGTGGACCGGAATAACTCTCGGGTCGCTGAACTCTATCAGGAATTTCATCCGGCGGTGTTGCATGCCTTAAAACATGTTGTTGATGCGGCCCATGCGGAAAACAAGCCGCTGGGAATTTGTGGCGAGATGGCAGGTAATCCGGCCGCTGCAATTCTGCTGATGGCCATGGGTTATGACGTGTTGTCCATGAACTCGAATAACCTGTTGCCGGTGAAGTGGGCAATCAGAAGTTTTGAACTGACGCATGCGCAGCAGATGTTGGCGCAGGTCTTGAGAATGGACAATGCCCCGGACATCAAAACCTATGTGGATGAGCAGATGCGCAAAGCGGGCCTGGGACGTATTGTCAGGACGCGACCGCCTCAATAGGCAGGTTGAAGCTGCGTCGACCAGCCGGCTCGCCATTGGGCAGAAAAGACCTTTCCTCAAAGTAAATGTCAGCCTGCTGGCTGACCTTGACGAGGGTTGAGGCGCTGGTGCCGTAAGTGTCGGATTGGATAAAACCTGCAGAAAAGGCGAGTTGGTCGCCGCGATCAGCCAACAGCGAGAATAGCGCCTCATTGTCAAAGTTCCCATGCCCAAGCGCTCGAAGTTGCTCTCGACCTCGACTGACTTTTGGCCAATCACAGTCGAGCAACTGATTGCTGAGACCGTAGCAGCCGGGTTTGAGAAGCTGTGCCTCGGGTTGCCGATTACTGTAGTAGTAGACATCCTGACCATCAGCAATGATCAGGTTAAAACCTCTGAATTCATTGGCAATAGGCATGATGCGAGCCAAATAATCGGTGCAGGACTCGGTCGATCTTAAAAAATCGGCTGTCAGGGCGCCGCGACTCCGTGGTGGCACTGGCTCCAGGGGTGATTCGCGAAAATTAGTGACGGCCGCAAAGCGTCCGCCACGGGTGACGCCGAGCCAGGTGCCGCCGGCTTGGAGGTCTCGCCCGCCAAGAATATGAGGCTCATCCCTCCAGAAAGCCGGACGCTCAGTGGGTCGAGCGTAGAATTCATCTCGATTAGCCGCGACCACCAGGCGATAACGTGCATCAGGTGAAATGGAAAATAAAATCAAACACATGGGTTTTTGGCGCCGGAATCGAAATTGGAAGTTTATCATCTCGCTGTGTTGCTGGATAATGCAGAGTCTCAATTAGCCGAATAGTCGTCTTTATGTGGCATTATCCTGTACTAGACCCGGTACTGATCAGTATTGGGCCCGTGAGCATTCATTGGTATGCCTTGAGTTACCTGGTGGGTATTAGCTTGGTGTGGTGGTCGCTGGGCCAACGGGCTCGAGCCCAGGCGCTGGCATGGAACGACGAGCAAATCTCCGACATGATTTTCTACGGCGTGTTCGGGGTTATTCTCGGTGGGCGAGTGGGCTATATGTTTTTCTATGGCTGGCAAAACCTTGCGGCCGATCCGCTGAGTCTGTTCCGAGTCTGGGAGGGCGGTATGTCCTTTCATGGTGGTTTGCTCGGCGTGCTCGTGGCGATGTATTTTTATGGCCGGCAACAGGGCCGCGGATTTATTGGCGTCACTGACTATATCGCGCCCAGCGTTCCGATCGCGTTGGGTTGTGGCAGGATAGGTAACTTTATTAATGGTGAATTGCCGGGGCGAGTGACCGAGGTTCCTTGGGCTGCGATCTATCCCGGTGAAGTCCTCGGGCGGCATCCCTCGAGTCTGTATCAAGCATTTTCCGAGGGTGTCGTATTATTCACGATTATGTGGCTGTTCAGTCGACGTTCGCGACCGCCGTTGGCGATTTCCGGCATGTTTTTGATTGCTTACGGTAGTTTGCGGTTTATTACGGAATTTTTCCGGGAACCTGACCGACACTTGATGTTTATTGCCTTCGATTGGATGACAATGGGTCAACTGTTGTCGAT
>JABMOJ010000536.1 GCA_013204195.1 SAR86 cluster bacterium | reverse complement strand
CCTCTGCAGTATCCGGCATGGTCATCATGGACCAGGGGATAAAAAATTCAGTGCTCCAGCCGCCAGGGACTCGTGCCGAGGCGCCCCTCCAGGGACCATCCCACTGACTGCTATATTGACGTTCGGGCAGAACGATGCCGTCCGCCAGGGTGCCGCCTAAATTGACGCCAAACCAGTAGCCATAGAGGCCAGCGCCGCCTGGGTCGAGAGTTACGTAGTTACCGTCACGAGAAATATACTGATCTCTCGGACTCAGGCGCTCGACGATAGTGTCTTCTGCCTGCTCGTTGTAGAAGCCGACATACAGTCCTTTATCGGTATAGAAAAGTTTGATGTCAGTGTTACGGGATGCCTTGGCCAGGGTGTCAGGTCGCAGCACCCGCATGTCGCCCAAGGATGCTAGCTGCTGCCATACAGGCTCATCGAGAACGCCATCTACCTGTATGCCGGCGTTGGCTTCGGTCATTCGCAGCGGGGTCAGCGCGTCGCCACTGGCGGCGAACGTCAGCGGCGCCATGACCAGCAGTATCAGGCTCAGGAATGTATAGCTCAGCGGGAAAGAACGCTGTGGTGAAATCAACGTGGAGCGACCCCCTATGATTCGATGGATGACAATTCTCGCTTGTACTTTGCAGGCTAGCTAGTTAACGTCAGGCGCTGCCTGCGGGCGGCAGATGCCCCGAGTTAACGGCGGCCACCTTACTAGAAACCAACGAATGAAGCCATTGACCAACATTGACAATGTTACCGCGAGATTCACGGGTTGGATGCAAAATCTCGGCCACCAGGTGATTAACTTATTCGCCAGATTCGGTGAGTACCAGCTTGCGCAAAATATCGCTTATGGCCACGATGTGCGCCAGCAGCTCGATTATTATCAGAGTCGTGCTGATCACACAGGCTTGATACGGCCGCTGGTGCTGTTTATTTACGGTGGCGCCTGGGAGCACGGCGATAAGCGGAGTTTCCGGTTTGTGGCAGACAGCCTGTGTGCTTTGGGCTGCGACGTGGTTGTGATTGACTATCGGCTATATCCGCAGGTCCGATTCCCCCAAATGATGTCCGATGTGGTGGCGGCCGGGCGCTGGGTGGCAGAAAATACCCCCGTGGAGCAACCGGTCTGTGTGATGGGGCATTCGGCTGGCGCCCATCTAGGGTCGTTGCTGTGTCTGAATAAGGCGCTGCTGGCCCAGGCGGGGAATTTGGCGGAACGCCTGCAGGGCTTTGTTGGCATGGCCGGACCCTATGATTATTTCCCCTATACGGAAGATACCCATTGGGATCTATTTGGCCCGAAGGAAAACTACCCACTGTCGCGAACCATTAACTTCGTGCGTGCCGATGGGCCGCCGTTGTATCTACTCCATGGTGCAGATGACACTCGGGTCCGCCGCGGCCATTCCAAGAGTCTGATGGAAAAGACGCGAGCAGTGGGTGGGATCGCCAACCGTGAGGTCTATGAAAACATGGGGCATGTGGATATTATTGTGGCATTCTCGGTGTTGCATCGGCGCAATAGTCCCGTGATGCGCGATATTGCCAGATTCATTTTTGAGCCTGCACGAGGGTCCAGTCAGCCTGAAGACGATGAGCTTCAGGTCAATACTAATCATTGAGGAGAATCCCATGGCTATGACGCCATCGAGCACTGACGAGTTATTGATCGAACAACGTGACCACATTGTCATTATGACGCTGAATCGCCCCGATCGACTGAATGCCATCAGTAGGACCATGCTCAATGAGTTGTCGGTCAAGATGACTGAGGCTAATAAAGACCCAGACGTGCGTTGCGTGGTGCTCACCGGTGCAGGCAAAGGTTTTTGTGCCGGCCTGGATCTGGTTGAAGTGGGTAAGGGTGGCATTGGTGGTGGCAGCGATGCGGGCAATAACCGGCCGCGTCAGCTATTTGATTTACGCGATGCGCCAGTGAACGTTATGTGGAATATGGATACGCCGATCATCTGCGCCTTGAATGGTGCCGCAGCAGGCTATGGCATGGACGTTGCCCTGTTGTGTGATATGCGAGTTGCTGGTGAATCATCAAAGATGGCCGCAGTCACGGCGAAGCGCAACGTGGTGCCAGAGAGTGGTGGCACCTGGTTGCTACCCAGAATGATCGGTTGGGCGAAAGCCGCGGAGCTGTATTACCGTGCGCGAGTGGTGGGTGCTCAGGAGAGTCTCGAAATGGGTCTCGTCAACATCGTCGTGCCAGACGACAAGGTGCTGGAAACAGCCCTTGAGTGGGCCCAAGATGTGGCTGACAACGCGCCGCTGGCAGTTCAGACCACGAAGCGAATGATGCGAATGGGGCTCGAGCAGTCTTATGACACCTCCGTGGACCAGTTAATGGTGCACCTCAATGGTATGTTTGCCAGTGAGGATTTCAAGGAAGGTGTTCAGGCATTCATTGAACGCCGTAAGCCCAAGTTCACGGGCCGCTAGTTGGGGGCGGGTGCGCAGGTTCAGGCGGAGATCTTTGGTTCAAGCCGTTGTTTAAAGTCGAGGAACGCGATGATCTCAGTCTCTCGCTCCATGGTGTCCTGATAACCGGCACGCATGAGCTCGTTGCAAAATGCTGACTCGAATAACAGATAACTGGCCATGCTCGCGCCACCGCCGGTGCGAGTAGCACCGATGGAGCGGAAGAAGGTTCGCATCGACAGAGGCAGATCGCCGATATGGTTCGCTGCGATTTCGTCGAAGCGCACCGATGGCGTGATGGTCAATACTTCGACGGGTTGAATGCGCACGGTTTTTAGCTCCTCTTCGCTGAGATAGCGACTGAGGCGGTTGAGGCGCTCAAGTCTTTCCAGATCTTCATCCATGGCATCAATAAACGAGCTGTTGAGCAAATGGCCGGTGATTTGTGCAAAGGACGGGGTATGTGTGGTTTTGTCGGGTCCAGTGGCAACCTCCGTGGCATTGTGGCTGACGCCGATCACGAATAGGCGAGTGGCACCAAGATGCAGCGCTGTGCTTAAAGGTGCGCTTTGCCTTATGGCACCATCGCCGAAGTATTCGCCCTGGATCTGCACCGGCGGAAAAATCGCTGGAAGCGCCGAGGAGGCCATCAAGTGATTGTGGTCGAGCGTGGTGCGTAATCCGGCTCGTTGGTTGCGACGCCATCCTTCAACCTGATCTGAGGCCTGGAAGAAGCTGACATTGACCCCTGAGCTATAGGCGAGGGCAGTGATGCTCAAGGCCATAATGTCGCCATCATGAATACGCGCAGACAACTTGCTGAAGTCGATCTGCTCTTCCAGTAGCCGCCGCAATGGTTCGTTGTCCAGTAATGCAACGGGTTTGCCATCGACGACGCCCTCGTGGAAAAAAGATGCGAGGATACGCAGGCTGGATTTCATGAGTTGAGTAAAGCCGACGCGATGAATCTTGCGCGAGTCCAGATTTGACCAAAGAGCTTCGAGTTTGGTGATCGCGTGGCCGTAATGGTCACTCTCACAGGCTAGAACCGAGGCGTTGATGGCGCCGGCGGAGGTGCCGCAAATGATATCGAAGGGATTATGGCCGCCGCTGGGTTGCAGGTGAGCGATGGCCTTGAGGACGCCAACCTGATAAGCGCCACGAGCGCCACCGCCAGAGAGGATTAGCGCGGTTTTCGAATGATGGGTGGACATAAAGGTTAATAGATATCTCAAGGTGTGAAGCGTTAAGGTAGCGACTATTGATGCTGTCGACAAGCACTATGCAATATTACGCCTATCAGGCATAAGAGGGATTTGAATGAACAATGATTTATTACCATTCGCAGCTGAACGGTTATTGGCTCGGTGCTTGAGCGGTGATGTCAAACCATGAGCTATTCACCAGCACGCTATAAAAAAGCCACTGAGCTACTCGAGCAGGTGATGGCATCTTCGACAGCGGCCGATGGGGTCGTGGACCGATATTTCAAAGGTCATCGAAATATGGGCTCCACAGATCGCCGCTTTGCAGCGGCGACAGTCTATGGTTGTTTGCGTCGCCAGCGAGAGTTGCTTGCGATGATCGAATCAATGGTCCCGATATTACCAGATACCGACCTGACGCCAGCCGCATTGCTGGTGGGTATGTATCTGATGGTTAACGACGATTGGTCACCTAACGACTTTGCGCTGACGCAGTTTTCTGGGTTCGCCGCGGCGCACCAAGGTGCGATTAAGACCTTTGATCGAAGCCGGCTGGTACCTGCAGAGCGAATGAATTTGCCAGATTGGCTATATGCGTCGCTAGCGGCGCAATTACCGGTGGGTGATCTCGAAGACCTGGCACAGGCGTTAAGCGAGGTGGCGGCTGTAGATCTTCGGGTCAATCAACGTCGTGGGCAGCGCCAGCAATTACTCGCTGAGTTGCAGTCGCAGGACATTGACACCCAGCTCACGGCGTTGTCTGATTTTGGACTGCGACGGATGACTCGCGGGCCTTTGCAAAATACGCCGGCCTTTAAGCAGGGTTGGTTTGAGTTTCAGGATGAGGGGAGTCAGCTCGTCAGCTGGCTGCTGCAGCCTCAGGCCGGGGAGTTCATCGTCGATTATTGTGCCGGTGCTGGGGGTAAGACACTGCATATCGCTGACATCATGGATAATCGTGGCTCGATCCTAGCCTGTGATGTGGCACCGCGCAGGCTAGCGCAACTGCAACCCCGCTTGCAGCGGGCGGGGATTCGTAATGTCACGAGCCGAGTATTGGACCCCGAGGTTGATGACGATCTCGGGGACTATGCCCAGACGGCAGATGCGGTATTGGTGGACGCGCCTTGCACGGGTAGCGGCACCTTGCGCCGTTCTCCGGATATTCGTTGGCGTGAAGTGCGGCTTGAGGAATTATGCCAGCTCCAGTTGCAGATTCTCAGCAACGCCAGTCAGTTAGTTAAGGCGGGTGGACGACTGGTGTATGCTACGTGTTCCTTGTTGGCCGAGGAGAATCAACAGGTAGTCGAAGCTTTCCTGCTGGCTAATCCGGGTTTTGCGCGAGAGGGTGCGACATTTCCAGATTCTGACCCGACGTTCACTGCCTTGCAGCGCCAGGATGGCGCTTTGGTCGAGCGTTTGCAGCAAGCCGGCGAGCTGCAGTTGTGGCCGCACCGGCACAATACGGATGGCTTTTATGCCCAGGTGCTGCGGCGTCACTAACGGTGTTGCTGGGATCTGGTTTGGTTGCGAACGGTAGAGCGGTCAAGCGGTTTTTTACCGCGCTGCCGATGCAGACATAGATATGAGTTCTGAGGAGATGGGGTTTTATGGAATACGTCATTACACCCATGGCGACCACGACGTTAGCCGTGGCGGGCACGCAAGCTCGCTTTCCGGTGCAGAATATTTATTGTGTCGGGCGAAATTACGCCGATCATGCGATTGAGATGGGTCACGATCCGGACCAAGAGCCGCCGTTCTTTTTTATGAAGCCCGCTTACGGCATTCTGCCGGATCAAGGGGTGATGACTTACCCGGCACTGTCTGCCGATGTTCACCACGAGGTCGAGCTAGTAGTGGCGTTGGCCACCGGGGGGCAAAATATTGCGGTGGAGTCGGCCATGGACTGCGTCTACGGTTACGGGGTGGGTATCGATATGACGCGGCGTGATCTTCAAGCTCAAGCGAAATTACAAGCGCGTCCCTGGGAAGCGGGTAAATCGTTCCTGCATGCCGCGCCTTGCTCAGTATTAACGCCGCTCGAGCAGACCGGAATGGTTGACCGTGGCAGTATTTGGCTCGACATCAATGGTGAGCGCCGACAGGCAGGTGACTTGCAGCAAATGATCTGGAAAGTCCCGGAAGTCATCAGCCGCCTATCAACCTTGTTTGTGCTGCAGCCCGGTGATCTTATTTTTACGGGTACACCCGCCGGTGTCGGGCCTGTGGCGCGCGGCGACTTGATTCGGGCTCACATTGACGGTGTCGGTGAGTTGCAAATCAGTGTCGCCTGAAGTGCCATGGCGACGCTAGATCACTCGCCGGTGAATTTAGCTGGGCGTCGTTCGATGAACGAGGTGAATCCTTCCTTGACGTCCTTGGTGGTTAGTAACAGCTTTTGATTCGCCCACTCGTACTCGGCGAATTCGGTAATCGTCATGTCCTGGGCTTTACCCGTCATACGGCGAAGAATGGTATAAGCCAGTGGCGGACCGTCGGCAATCATTCGCGCATATTTTTTGGCTTCCAACATGAGTTGGTCGTCAGGATAAACCTTGTTCGCAAGACCGATGCTGAGACATTGTTCGGCATTCAGCAATTCGCCGCCATACATGATTTCCATGGCTCGGCCGGTGCCGACGATGCGCGGTAGCCAGTAAGCGACGCCGTAATCAGAAGCCAATCCGCGCTTGATGAAGATGGATCCCATGCGTGCAGATTCGCCGAGCAGGCGAATGTCGCAGGAGACAGCGATGCCGAAACCGGCGCCTACCGCCGCGCCGTTGATGGCCGCAATGATCGGGACGTCACAATTGGCAAAGGCCGCGACGTTACGCGCCGACCCACCGAGGTTGTCGAGTTGTTGCTTGCGCGATGGCCGAGCGGTGTTTGAATTACCGCCGGCGAGCGAGCCTACTGCAGCGCCAGCGCAGAATGCGCGCCCAGTGCCGGTCAGCAGCATGACCCTGACGTCTTCGTCGTCACTGGCGCGCTGCACTGCAGCTGTCAGACCATCCCGGATCTCGAGGGTCAGGGAGTTCATTGTTTCTGGTTCATTAAGGGTCACGGTCAGGACCCCGTCATCAAGT
The DNA here is from genome assembly GCA_013204195.1 of SAR86 cluster bacterium. Taxonomy (GTDB): domain Bacteria; phylum Pseudomonadota; class Gammaproteobacteria; order Pseudomonadales; family Azotimanducaceae; genus UBA4582. Next base: position 464 of record JABMOJ010000536.1, on the reverse strand, counting down.
TCAGTGATTACGGACTCAGTCATAGCTAACGGCCTTTTTTTGAAGTGAATGCTGTCTGGGCGTGAAACGGATTCACGGATTGGTCTCATTCTCGTTCAGCTGATGGTGTAGAATCAACTTTTTCTACGCGTGGACTCAGCAGGTGCTATCTCAATTCATGGATCATCGCAATCTTGGCTGGCGAATGGTCGCTGTCGCCTTCTTCGTTGACTTCGTCGCTGTTGGCTTTTTCTTCTACTCCTTTGGCGTGTTTTTCAAGGCGATCGCGGCGGAATTCGGCGATTCGCGGCTTGGCATCTCATTAGGTTTTACAGCGACGAGTATTGTCGGTGCCATCGTTGCGCCCTTACTGGGCAAGGCGCTGGATATTTATCCGCTCAAGCGGGTGATCGGTGTCGGTTGCTTGTCAATGACCATCGGCTTTTTCCTACTCAGCCAAGTTCAGACTCAGATGCAATTTTATG
>JABMOJ010000535.1 GCA_013204195.1 SAR86 cluster bacterium | reverse complement strand
GATAATATCTTGGCGATTCTGGAAACTCGCAAAGACCTAGACTACAGCCAACGCGCTGAGCGCCTTGAGTCATTGCTTGCAGAGTTCCATATAAGCCATATTCGCGACAGCCTCGGCATGTCACTGTCTGGCGGCGAACGGCGGCGGGTCGAGATCGCTCGAGCGCTGACCACAGAACCGGCTTTTATATTACTCGACGAGCCGTTCGCAGGGGTCGACCCCATATCAGTCAAAGATATTAAAAGCATCATCCAGCAATTGTCAGCCCGGGGCATCGGCGTACTCATCACCGATCACAACGTCAGAGAGACCCTGGATATTTGCGAAAAAGCCTATATTGTCAATCAAGGCCGGATTATCGCTGAAGGACCAACCCAAACAATTTTAGAGGACGAACAGGTGAGACAGGTTTACCTTGGCAATGATTTCCGCATGTAGGGCCCCAAAAGCCCTTTCAGGATAATATTTGACTCACATAATCAACGAATTAACAAGTTTCACTTCACTCGAGAGCATGAGTATTATCAACCTATGGCAATGAAACCATCACTCACTCTCCGGCTTGGCCAACAACTGCGCATGACGCCGCAGTTGCAGCAAGCGATCAAATTATTACAGCTCTCCACCCTGGACCTACAGCAGGAAATTCAGGAGGCGCTCGACTCAAACCTAATGCTCGAGGAGTTGAGTAGCGACGAGGATCAGACCGACGAGAAAGCCGCCGAGCAGACACTAGAAGACTACGACACCAGCGATGCTGGACAGACCGAAGACAGCCGCTTAGCAAGCGCCGAAGATGACGGCAATGAGAACGACTCGGAAGCCGACAGCATCGAACTCTACGACCCAGAGCTCGACGGAGACTACCAACAGGATACAAGCGAGCAACTGACCTCAGAAACCATCTCTGAAGAACTCCCGATTGACAGCGTCTGGGAGGATGTCTGGGATGAAACACCGCCAATGAACAGCCAGTCTGGCGCTGGCGGCGACAGCGACGATGATTATATTGACACCCGCAACGTCGTCTCTACCTCTCTTCAGTCTCATCTTGAAGAACAGCTAAACCTGCGCCGACTTTCTGAGTCTGACGAACTGATTGCCATGACCATCGTCGATGGTCTAGACAGCAAGGGGATTCTGACAGTCAGCTTAGAGGATATATTGCTCAGCATCCCCGCAGAATACGAATGTGAAATGGACGAGGTACTCGCTGTTCTGCATTTAATTCAACACCTGGATCCAGTGGGTGTCGCCGCACGAGATCTGCGCGAGTGCTTGATCATTCAACTCAAGGCACTGCCTGAACAGACTCCGTGGCGAACTGAAGCCATCACCGTCGTCAGCGATCACATCAGCTCCTTGGCTAATCGCGACTATGCGCTTTTGATCAGAAAAACCAAGCTCAAAGAGGATGAATTACGTCAGGTCATTGCCCTTATCCAAACACTGAACCCTAGACCCGGCGCCGATATTGCGCCTAGCAGCACCGAGTACATAGAGCCTGATGTTCTGGTCAGCAAGAAAAAGGGCCGCTGGACGGTTGAATTGAATCCTAAATCTGCACCCCGGATTCGAGTCAACCAAGAGTATGCCTCCATGATAAAGCGTGCTGACAATAGTAGCGACAACACCTACCTCAAGAACAACTTGCAGGAGGCTAGATGGTTCATTAAAAGCCTGCAGCAGCGCAACGACACCCTGTTAAAGGTATCAACCAAGATCGTCGAATACCAACGGGGTTTTCTTGAGTATGGCGAGCAAGCCATGAAACCCTTGGTATTGCATGAAATTGCCAGCGCTGTTGACCTGCATGAGTCGACGATTTCTCGGGTGACAACCCAAAAATACATGCTGACACCCGCCGGGGTCTTCGAACTCAAATATTTTTTCTCCAGCCATGTTAATACCCAGGCGGGGGGCGAGGTTTCCTCGACGGCTATTCGCTCTCTGATCAAGCAGTTGGTCGCTGCCGAAAATCCAAAAAAACCCCTGAGCGACAGCAAAATAGTGGGTTTGCTCGCAGAGCAGGACATCATGGTTGCGCGCCGAACAATAGCTAAATACCGAGAATCTTTGATGATCAGACCATCAAACGAGCGCAAACAACTGGTCTGAGCGAACCATCATAGAGAACTGGGGTCGTAATATTGAAGGGAAGTAGGTTCGGCCGAAAGACAGCCGAAAGGTATCACTTAGCTGAGCTGGGTGATTATTGTCAGATCTAAGGAGTAGCCATATGCAAATCACGGTCAGCGGGCACCACGTCGACATCACCGACTCACTGCGTAATTACGTTGTCACAAGGCTAGACAGACTAGAACGCCACTTCGATAAGATTACCCACATTAATGTCATTCTTACGGTCGAGAAGCTTCGACAGAAAGCTGAGTCGACAGTCCATATTTCTGGCGGCGAAATCTATGCTGAGGCTGAATCAGATGACATGTATGCTGCGATCGATCAGCTGACCGACAAACTTGACCGACAGCTCATCAAACAAAAAGAGAAATCTAACGACAAAAAACTGAAGATCCGCTAGCCGGCAAAGGGCCGAACTTGGTCATTCGCGGGTCAATTTGCCTTTAACGCCCAACTTCGCTCGACGTCCTTTTGAATGACTTGGTATAATTAACGCCGCGAAGGCAGCAACAAGCCGCCCAAAGTCACGCCATCGGCCTTATATTTGCCGATGACTTATTGTTACCAGCAACGAACTCAGCGGCAGAGTAGAATTGAACATTGAATCCATTTTAAGCTTGAGTCGAACTCACGCCAATATCCAGGCGAACAGTAAAAAGCGCGCCATCGAGGAAGCCGCAAGGCTAATCGCTGCCAGCATGGCGGGTCTCGACGCCGAAGAAATATACAACAACCTGATCGCTCGTGAGAAACTCGGCACTACCGCCATCGGGCATGGCATCGCGATTCCTCATTGTCGGCTCAGTAGTTGCCAAGAAATCGTCGGCAGCCTCATCTCTCTTCAAGAACCTGTTGATTTCGGCGCGTTCGATGATCAAGGCGTGAACCTAATGTTCGTTATGCTCGTTCCTTCGAAGGAGGTGGATGAACACCTGCAAGCCCTGGCCATGTTAGCCGAGCGCTTTGAAACAAAGGCCTATCGCGACCTATTGAGCGCAGCCGACAGTCATCAGGCTTTATACGACCGTTCAATCTTGCCGTTGAGTCGCCCCACAGACAAACCCTAATAGTCACCCCCCATTCTCACTAAGGAATTCTCTACAACCCATGATTTCCCTTATCATCATCAGCGGTCGGTCTGGTTCAGGTAAAAGCACGGCGCTACACGTGCTCGAAGACATGGACTACTATTGTATCGACAATCTACCCGTGAGCCTGCTGGAACCACTGATCCTGCGCCTGAGCAAAGAGCAGGTGGCACAGAAGGTCGCCGTCAGCATTGACGCCCGGAATATCGCCGCCGATCTGGCGCTGTTTCCCGAAATCATGGACAAAATCGACAGCCACATTGTCAAAATCAAAATTGTCTATCTAGATTCAAATGGCCCGACACTCGTCAAGCGCTTCAGCGAAACTCGGCGTAAACACCCACTGTCAGACAAGGGCACAGCGCTTCGAGAGGCGCTGGAACTTGAGTCAAGCCTGCTGGGGCCAATCGCCTTGATGGCAGACCTGACGATCGAAACCTCAAGCCTGACGATTCATGAACTTCGTGATCTGGTGCGAACTCGCGTTACTGGCGAGCGCCACGAGTTCGCTTTATTGTTCTTGTCCTTCGCCTACAAAAATGGCGTGCCCGTGGATGCTGACCTGGTATTCGATGTTCGTTGCCTGCCAAACCCTCACTGGAAGGCTAATCTTCGGTCATTGACAGGCTTGGACCTGCCTGTGCAAGCGTTTTTAGCGTCACATGACGAAGTCAACGCAATGCTTGAGGATATCGGTGAGTTTTTAACCAAGTGGTTACCACAGTTTGAAGCCAATAATCGCAGTTATATGACCGTTGCTATCGGTTGCACCGGTGGCCAGCACCGATCAGTCTTTATCAGCGAGCGGCTAAAGCAGAATTTTGAATCTAAATGGACAAATGTGCAGATACGTCACCGGGAATTAAGTAAGATCACGTCATCCCGCAGCTGACAGAGAAACATTTGTGTGATTGAGCAACAAACCACTATTCAGAACAAACTCGGCCTGCATGCCAGAGCAGCCTCAAAATTCGTAGGGGTCGCACAGCGGTTTTCTGCCGACATTACGGTCACCAATGGCGATCAAACTGCGAATGGCAAGAGTATTATGTCGATGATGATCCTTCAGGCATCAAAGGGCACTGTTATTAACATTCGCACCGATGGCGAAGACGAAGTACCGGCACTCGCGCAAATAATCGCCTTGATTACTAATCTTTTCGACGAAGCAGAGTAACTGCAGGCAATTTATGCCAGACCCCAAAGAAGTCAGAATCCTATCCCCCAGAGAAGCTCTGAGCGATTTATTCGAATCTGGCACCTACAATCAAATAAAAAATCTGCTGGACTCCCTGCGTCCGGCGGATATTGCGGCCCTGTTAGAATCGTCACCGCCCAAAGAGCGGACGATTATCTGGAACCTGATTCCAGATGACGAACAAAGTGAGATCCTTCAGCAAGTCGACCCCGACGTCATTCCTGATTTGCTGGCTGACAAATCTGCAGAAGAGCTCCTGCCACTCCTTGAGCAAATCGTTTCCGACGATGATCTAACCGACATTCTCCAACATCTACCTGATGCAATCACCTATCAGGTGCTGCAATCAATGGACTCGCAGGACCGAGCTCGGGTTGAGAACCTCCTCTCCTATCCAGAGGATACAGCTGGCGGCCTCATGGACACGGACACCATCAGTGTCCGTCCTCGAGTCACACTGGACGTTGTACTGCGGTATCTGCGCCGGCATACCGAATTACCACAGATGACCGATTATCTCGTCGTCGTTAATAGCAATGATGAGTACATAGGCCTATTACCCATCAGTACGCTGTTAGTTTCTGACCCGTCAATGACCGTCAGAGAAATGATGGTGACCGAAATTGAGCCCATCCAAGCCAGCGCTCACCGTTCAGAAGTTGCCGCCCTCTTTCAGCGCTATGACCTAGTGTCCGCGCCCGTTGTGGGGCCGACCGGCAAACTGCTGGGTCGAATCACCATTGACGACGTGGTAGATGTTATCGTCGATGAAGCGGATCACTCTCTACTGGGTATGGCCGGCTTGACTGAAGACGAAGATACGTTCGCACCAATCATGAGGACAGCAAGAAGCCGCGCTGTCTGGTTGGGCGCTAATCTGATGACCGCTTTTCTCGCCTCCGCCGTGATTAACATCTTTGAAGAAACCATTGCCAAAGTAGTGGCGCTGGCGGTGTTGATGCCGATCGTCGCCAGTATGGGTGGGGTCGCCGGTAGTCAAACGCTGACACTGGTCATCCGCAGCATGGCACAGGGCCAGCTGGTAGAGAGCAACAAACGCTGGTTAATGAATCGAGAACTCGCTGTCGGCGCCATCAACGGTGCTCTGTGGGCCGTTATCGTCGCCGCCGCCGCCTCCGCAGTCTTCGGCGACTATATGCTAGGCTTAATTATCGCCACGGCACTTATTATCAATATTGTCGTCGCAGCGCTTGCGGGGGCCTTGCTGCCCGGTATACTAAAAAATCTAGGTATTGATCCCGCTATTGCCGGCAGTGTTGTTCTGACAACCATCACTGACGTGGTAGGGTTTATGTCCTTCCTTGGCCTAGCCACGCTATTTTATCGGTGACAGCTCCACAGCGATAATTTTCTCGGTAATCACCACCAATTAGCAAATTCAAGACGCTCACACGAGCCGCGGCAGTTATAATCACATTGAACACATCAGGAAAAACCTTACCCGTCATGAATGAAGAAGAAGATTTTGTAGAATATGACGATGACTCGCCGAGCAAGTCACAGCGTAAACGCGATATGCATGCACTCCGAGATATGGGAGAAAGACTTCTCGAGCTGCCTGATGCGCATGTCAGAGAACTGTTACCATCTGAAATCATGGACGCTCTGACAGCCTGCCGGAAAATCACCAAAGGCAACGCTCGCAAACGTCAGATGCAGTACGTTGGCAAACTCCTACGCCAGGTGGAAACCGATAAGCTTCAAGCCTTGCTGGATCGATTCGATGCTAGCTCGCAAGATCATGTTAACAAATTCCACAAACTCGAACGCTGGCGCGAACGTCTATTAAGTCAAGATAACACCGTCACCGAGGAAATTATTAGCGAAACACCGGGCATCGACCGTCAACATTTGCGCCAACTAACCCGCGCAGCGGTCCTTGAGCGAGCGCAAGACAAGCAGCTTCAGGTTCAATTTCGAAAGCTCTTTCAGTACATGAAATCTTTTGAGATCAACGCCAGCCCAGACACCGCAGAAGACACAACAATGGACACTACCGAGGATAACCAACCTTAACTAAAGACGCCGTTGATGATGCACCGGCATATCACGGCGAATCCTATGTATCGCCTCGAGATCAACATCGGCGAATAAAACCCCCTCGCCCAGCCCCAATTTTGCCACCACCTCACCCCAAGGGCTAACCACCATACTATGGCCATGTGTCTCGCGGCCCGAGTCGTGCACCCCGCCCTGACAAGCAGCGATCGTATAAGCGACGTTTTCAATGGCGCGGGCCCGCATCAGAACCTCAAAGTGCGCTTCGCCCGTCACCCTTGTAAATGCCGATGGCACAAGAAGACACTCTGCACCTTGAGCAAATAAGCGTCGATACAGTTCCGGAAAACGAATATCGTAACAAACCGAAAGGCCGACCTTACCCAACGGTGTCGCCACTACGACCAATTCATCGCCCGGCTCGAAGACCAGTGACTCACGATAATGTCGCTGCGAATCGGCCACCTCCACATCAAACATGTGAATTTTATCATAGCGCGCAATTTCAACCCCATCAGGGTTATAGACGATTGACGCCGCACGCACTCGACCCCCTGTCGGGACTGCGCCATTAGAGCGCTTGGCTAATGGCATTGTGCCAGCAAAAATCCAGCAAGAAAGCTCATCCGCCAGTGCGGCCAGGAACGTTCTAATAGGCGGTTCCCGACCCGCTTCCCGCGCCCCAATTTGGTAGGTGTTTGGCGCCGCCAACGCCGCAAAATTCTCAGGCAGGAAAATAAATTTAGCTGACCGAGCAGCCTCGCGAATCAACGCATCAACCCGCGCCAAATTACCTTCAACAAACTGGCTACTCACCATTTGCACGAGCGCAATCGTATTCTTCACGGGATACCCACAGTTTTCATAGCGATGATCGGATCATTAGGGTTACGGCGCTTCCGTCGAACTTGACCCGCCGTCGGTCTTGGCGTCGATATCACCGGCAGACTCAGCTTCTGGCGTTGCCCGAACTGAATCGTTAAAGATCGATACAAACTCAATGACAGGCACATCCATGGTCCCTGAGACCTTATATTTGGCACTGGTCATTTTATTGATCTGCTCTTCGAAAATTTTCTGAGCAATAAACACACCAGCACCTACCAACGGATTTGCCAAGGCCGAATAGGCCGCATACCAGGGCAAATTACGCCCCACGGGTAGCGTCACGATCAAATCGTTATCAAGCTCGCCAGTCTTGATATTCATCTCGCCACCGACTCTAAATATACTGCTTGCACCCTCAATGGTAATGGGCTCTAACACATCAACAATACCGTTATTGAATCTTGCAGCACCGCTAATTTTATTGAAGGAAAACCCTTCATTAACAATATCTGAAAAATCGAACCGAAAGCGCCTAGCCAATGACGCGAAGTCAAAAACACCCAACAGTTTAAGGGCGCCGGTACTGGTCTCGGCCTGGACAAATCGACCGCTCTGCGCATCGATCGAAATTCGACCTTCAAT
>JABMOJ010000534.1 GCA_013204195.1 SAR86 cluster bacterium | reverse complement strand
GAGCTTACCTTCAGCTGGCCTTCTATTCTACCGGGTTAGATGATGCACTTCAGAGTTGAATCCAAGTCGTTTATTTCTTCGTAGACTTGTTGCCACACGGGCACATCTAGGAAGCATCCTCACCATGAGGACCAGGTGACGATGAGTGCCTTTTTACCTTTGAGGTCTGTCATTCTGATGACGTTGCCTAGGCGGTCGGGGATTTCGAAATCCGGCGCCATGCCATTGACCATCATATTGTCTCGTTTAGCGGGTATTTCAGCAAAGCTCCAGACGTTCGATTCAGCATCAAAAACATAGGGCTGTTCAAGTAGATCAGCGAAGGCGGTTAGATCAAACCACTGCTTCCCGTCTTGGATGACCTGTAATTTGCTCGTCAGTGGAACGCACATGTCTGCGTAACAGGCGCCCTCGGCTTTGAGTTCAAAGCCATTGATACGCTTGAGATCCTCTGAGTTAATCAGCAGGCTCTGATTAGAGTCCGGGCCAGTGCCCGTCTCTGTGAGAGTTATCTGCCTACCCTGATAAAGCACGCTCGTGCTGCCTTCAGCATGAATGGGCTTAGCCTCAAACGGGTGGCGGAGTTCTGGATAGGCCATGAAAGCTGCAGCCATGTATTTTTCTCCAATGGTTCAAATACGAAATCAGATCATACGCGAATTATGCTGCCGTGACCCGAAATAAGGACGCGCTAGGTTGCGCGATTTTTGTGGTCTGTTTTTTTAAGCCATTTGTCTAAGAAGGAGCCTGTTTACCGTGCTTAGTTCGTTGTTGAGCTTGCCAAGCAATCCATGTTTTCAAACTCCGATTGTGAATATGTTTCGCCTTGAAAGACTCCTTTGTACATGTCGCAAGCACCTTGTGGGTTGCTTGAAAAGTCTTCAGCAAGAAACTGCTGTTTCAACTTTGCCACGGAGAGCTAGTCGTTTTGCATACGAATATTGTTAGTATCGACGATCATGATGCGAGGCACATCGTCATTCGAGCTATACCATTGCTGCCATATTCTCAGGTCATCAGCTTGACCTCTGTCAGGGTTGCCCGTGTAGGCAAAACTGGTCCAGTAAGAGCGTATTGAAGCAAGCGCCCGGTCAAATTGCACCTGATTAGCTTCGAGGAAAATAACGCTTAGAGGTTTAAGGAAGCTGCCAAATACCAAGGGTAGTTCTAATGCATGTGCCGCACCGAATAAGTCCTTAAAGGAGATGAAGCCCGGAGTACGCCAGTCATTAACGTCGAATCTGTACGCGTAAACGTCACTGCCTCGCGCATGGCATCAGCGAGCTGATCGACTGCCGTTATTTTCCATCCCCGTGTGCCATAACGACTGTCTCTGTTGCATCCGGCAAGGTCGTTGAAACCAGAAGGCTGACTTCCAATTTTATCGACGCCGGGATGACCAAGGTCCATAAATAATTTTACTTCGTCGCGATTGGTGCCGAGGATAATAGGCACCGAATTGTAATTTTTGGTATCAGAGAATATTTCTTTTGCGGACATGCCTTTTGGTATGACATAGCCATAAGCAAACTTTCTGAGCTACTTTCTCTTGAGTGTTTTCGTCTGTATATTTTTGATGCCCACTGCGTCATGATGAGATAAGAGTTAATCATGCCAGAAACGGTCAATATGAATACAAAAAAGGCGCTGCTCAAGTCCGTCGAACTGCTGTCTAAAGGTGAAGCGGTCGAGGCACTGCAATTAACCAGCGAAGTGCTAAAAAAGCATCCACAGCTTGCTGTCGCCCATTTGGTCAAAGGACGCTGTCTGTTAATGGTGAGCCGTGTTGATGAGGCAGTTGCGGCGCTCCGTCAGGCGCTTCAGAACGACCCCAATTCTACCGAAGCTCTGGTGTCCCTGGCGATGGCGTTGCAACAGCAGGGTAAAATGGAAGAGCCACTAACATTATTCATTCGAGCCATGGAGTTGGACCCAAATTCAACCACGATAATGTGCAAAGCGGCAAACTTCATGCTCAATCGAGGGTTCCTCGATGACGCCGAAATACTCTATCGTCAGGCCGCTAATAAGGGGGATAGCGGCGCACTCAACGGCCTGTTGATGATACTTGAACGGCGCGGTGATACAGAGGCTGCACTATCTCTGATAGAACAAAACAAGCATGCTTTGAGCACATCTGTTGCGCTGACTCAAACCTACGCGAAACTGCTCTATCGGGAAAAAAATTATACCCAAGCGCTGACGGCACTGGATGCTATTGATGAATCGCAACTGCCGCCGAGCGTTGGAGTGACTTACTATCAACTGTTGGGTGATATAAACCATGAGTTAGCCGCTGCGGATAAGGCCTTCGATGCATATCAACAATCCAATCAGTTGCGCAATATTCACTATGACTGGCAGGCTCATGAACAGCGCATTTCTGAGATCATCTCCAAGTATCCCGAAGCGTCGAGCTTTAGCTCTCTGCCGTGTGCGGAGAGTTGCTCTGACCTACCAATCTTTATTGTGGGTATGCCACGCACCGGTACCAGTTTGCTCGAGCAAATTCTCTCCATGCACAGCGCGATGCACTGCGCCGGAGAGCTGGATTACATCAATGACATAGCACTTAATTTGGCGCCAGATAGCCAGGAGTATATTTCAGCCGCCGCCGATAAGTATCTATCCGCGCTGAAATTACTGGATCCAGAAGCGCGCCATATCACCGACAAAATGCCGCATAACTATTTGCATTTGGGACTGATCGCTCAGCTGTTTCCTGCCGCCAAAATTATCATCTGCCGCCGCGACGCCTTGGATACGGGTCTTTCCTGCTATCGTCGAAACTTTCACGCAACCCACGATTATGCAACCGATCTATGGTCTATTGGCCACTACATGGGGCAGCTTGAACGGCTAGTTGAGCATTGGAAAACAGTGCTGCCGCTGCCAATACTAGAGGTTAACTATGAGGCATTGGTCGGTGATTTTGAAGCCAATGTGCGTGAAGTTTTAGATTTCTGTGGTCTGCCTTGGGAAGAGACGGTGTTGTCTTTTCATCAGGCAGACAGGCTTGTAACAACCGCATCCTATCATCAGGTTAAACAGCCGCTCTATGGGTCTTCAGTTGGCTATGCCAAGTCCTACGCAAAGCATCTTCAGATGTTGCAAGAGGGTTTGCAGGTGTGGCAAAAGAGGACGCCCGCTTAAACAACCACGCAGAACTTTGCTGTTGGGCTCTTTCAAATAAGGTAAGTAGGGTCGGGGTAAAATTTACAAATGGCTAACAGCTCATTGTGAGCTAGGGTGGGTTAGTGCTATCGAATTCGTTTATCCCTTTGTTCTTGGTATGCGAAAAGAATTCAAGCTGAATCGGTCCCAAAAGGTTGGTCCTACCTGGTCGCCACTTAAGTAACATGGGAAAATTATTATTTTGTAAATTTTACCCCGACCCCAAATATTCTAAACCGCGCTCGATACACCACATGGCGGATAGCCCGCCGAGCACATAAACTGATAGGGTGGCTAAGTGTTCAGGGCTTATCTTCCAGGTATTTATGGCCAAAGGCTTTAAGGTCACAGCGCGGTTGATCAACCGCCAGGCACCGATGGCCAATAGCACAAAAGCGATTTGGCCAATCTCGATTCCGATATTAAAGGAGAGTAACGCCAGAGGTACGTTGCTTTGTGGCAAGCCGATCTCGGCCAACGCTCCGGCAAAGCCCATGCCATGAAGTAAGCCAAAACCCCCGGCTAACCACCAGGGATGGCGCCTAAATAGGTTGCGTGCATGGGTTCTTGTCGCAGGGCTGTCGCCGCGGGCCAGTTCTAATGCCAATATAAAAATACTCAGGGCGATAGCGAACTCGATGAGTGCCACAGGGTAGTCGAAGACAGTCAAGGTGACCATGGCCAGGGTGATGCTATGGCCGACGGTGAAGGCGGTAATGGTCCAGAATAATCGGGTGCCACCACCGACGAGCAGCAATAAGCCGAAGACGAACATCAAGTGGTCGATGCCACCCCAAATATGTTCGAT
>JABMOJ010000533.1 GCA_013204195.1 SAR86 cluster bacterium | reverse complement strand
TATCAGCGCCGATCTGCAGTACGGGCGTTTTCCGGTAGCCACCCGTCAATGCCATCAAGTCTGGTTTAGGCTGAATCACCGGAATGGCTACAGCCTGATAGCTGGCCTGTTTATACCCCAGCAGCAAACGGATTTTTTCGGAGAACGGTGACTCAGGATAGTGATGCAGAATGAGATCAGACATAGGACTCACGACTCAGATAATTAGGATGGTCAGATCATAGCACTGCCGGACGAAATTTCTTATAGTGGTCGACACGTCACTCCGGAGCACAGCATGAGACTCACCAAGCCTAGAATTCCCGCCTTGCATGAAGACCAATGGACCGCAGAGCAAGCCGAAATACTCAATGGTCAGAAGATGCGCGGTTCAGTGCAGAATATTTTTCGGACCATGGCCAATCATGCCAAATTAGCCAAACGCTGGTTAGTCTTCGGCAACCACATTCTGTCTAAGTCGACCCTGCCGCCTCGAGATCGAGAGATTCTGATTCTGCGCATCGGCTGGCTGTGCCAGGCGGGCTACGAGTGGGGCCAGCACGTGGTGATCGGCAAGCGCGCTGGCATTGCTGAGAACGAAATCGAGATGATAAAAACTGGCGCCGAGGCCGGCTGGTCAACCCACGACGCCTTGCTGCTTCGCGCAGCGGATGAATTGCACAATGACGCCTTCATCTCTGACGAAACTTGGCAAGGCCTCAAGGCCGACTTCACGGATCAGCAAATGATGGATCTGGTATTTACCTGTGGTCAGTACACCATGGTATCCATGGCACTGAACTCATTCGGGGTCCAGCTGGACCCAGACATCAAGGGCTTTTAAGCGCAGGGATAACACCACTGGAATGGCCCGCTCGCTTGTACTCGTTTGTACTCGGCGTCTTTTTCAATCTAACCGCGCCCGGCGGAATCCTCTAATGAGGTCTTGGGGCTGATGGCGCGGTAACTGGGTCGTGCCCGTAAGCGCTCAAAATAAGCAGCGCAGGCGGGGAAGTCAGTGAGTACCATACCATCAACCTCCAGCACCATAGCAGCCGCCATATAGGGCGCATCCGCCAGAGAAAAATCTTCAAATAAGTATTCACGTTCCCCTAACTGCGACTCTAGATAGGGCAAGCCACGCGCACGCAACCCCGCCCTGCCGGCCTCCATCAAGGCCTCGTCACGGGACTCTGGCTTGACCCAATAGGGCATCCAAATCTTCGGTAGATCACCGACCAGAAAGGCCTCGTCAGCAAAGGTTTCCTGCATCCGCATTTGCGCCAACTCCCAGTCACGGTTCGGTTTCAAGGCATTATGTGGATACCGGTCCTCCAGGTACTCATTAATCACAGTGGAATCAAATATGCAGGCACCATCCGGCAACTGCAGATAGGGCACCTTACCCAGCGGATGTTTAGCCAGCAGCCCCGCCGGCTTTTTCCATAGGTCACCCGGGTGAAGCCGCTCGACCCGATAGGCTAGCTCCTTCTCTTCGAGAATCACTTTCACCTTACTGGCATGGGTAGACCGTAAAGTACCCCAAGGGTATTCTCTTTCAGTGGTGGCCAATATCAACATATTGAGTCTCTCAATTGCAGCGCTAGGAACCTCGTTGGGAACGCCTCGTCTAATCCAGTTTGACGCTCTTATCAATTTGAGCCCAGGCCAATTTCGCCATGTCATAGGCACCGGCCCCGGCAGCCTCAGCTTGCTTGCTGGCTGCTGTGCCGTCCAGCACCCGCTTGGCAATACCCTGAAGGATGCCAGCCAAACGAAACATATTAAACGCCAAGTAATAATCCCAATTATCAATGCCATCACGTCCAGTACGTCGGCAATAGGCCTCAACGAAGGCCTCCTCGCTGGGGATCCCCAAAGATTTCAGATCAGCGCCGCGCAGGGCATCCCGATAGGGACGACACATATAGGCAAAATCAGACAAGGGACTACCCAGGGTACTTAGCTCCCAGTCAAGAATACCAATAACCTCATTCTTATCCTTATGCATCATCATATTCGCGATCTGTAAATCGCCGTGGACGATGGTGCACGACGTATCCAGCGGGATATTACCCGGCAAGTAGGCGATCAGTTCGTCCATGTAAGGGTTTTCAATCGTCTTGGTGTACTCATATTGGCTAGACCAGCGATTAATCTGGCGAGCAATATAGTCTGTGTGTTTGCCGTACTCTGACAAGCCAACCGCATTAAAATCCACACTATGTAGCTTTGCTACAGCGGCATTGGCCGCATCCCAAATCTCACCTCGCTCCACAGGACTATAGGGGCCCGCGGTACTATCCCAGATCACCCGACCATCAAGGTATTCCATGATATAAAACATGGTGCCCAGAATAGACTCGTCCTCGCAGAAGGCATAGGTTTTCGCCGTCGGCACATCAGCACCCTGAAGGGCGGTCAACACGCGGTACTCTCGATCTACGGCATGGGCTGACTTCAGCAACTCACCACTAGGCTTTTTGCGCAGTACATATTGTGTGCCACCCCCATGAAGCAAGTACGTTGGATTCGATTGGCCACCGGCAAATTCTTCAACGGTCAAGCTACCTTGATAGCCTTCCACCTGTTGCTCCATGAATTTTTGCAGTGCAGCCACATCAAACTGATGCTTTTCCTGCACTGGAATCGTTCCAGTATTTTCTTCGGCGCTAAAGTCCGTCATGTGTACTACCTTTGTATTAATTTGAATAAGTTTTTGATCATTGAGGTCAACCGCCTCGATTGGGCCTGATGCCGAGCACCACGACATGCAGTAGTGCGGCCACTTGAACTAACGAGTCGCGGCTGCTGCAAGCCTGAGCTTGCAGCCCACCGTCATTGCCCTGGACTAGCCGTATATTGCCCGGCGCTTACCAATTGCCTAGCTGACGGGGTGCCCCTAACGAGGGACACTGATAACGACGCCTTGTTGACCCTGAGTCACGCTAGGCGACAGCAAAGTGCCGCACTAAGGATATCAGGTCTTAATCTGGAACGAGTGCAGCACAGCTACACCCGTTCGTGAATTAATCAACCTGCCAAGTGTGACCACTACGCAGCAAGGCATTCATATCTGCTGGCGGTCTCGCTTCACGCACCTTAATGCGTTGAGCATAGACATCTTCAATATAACCGCTCACGTCGGCACAGAAGATCACACCCACTGGCTCAGGAAAATCTGGCCCATGCATACCGGCGAGCATCTGTGCCAGCACCTTATTCGACTCATCATGAACCAAAATGTCAGCCAGTGTGACGCCCTCTTCACCTAGGGTCACAACTTCGAGCTGCAGCAGGCTGGTATTCAGGCGAATACCCTTGTCTAGCTCTTTACCGAACAACATGGGCTCACCGTTTTGTAGTACCACGCGGCTATCAGCGGCCGTTTTCTTATTTTTCACTTGCTCAAAGATACCGTCGTTGTAGACCGGACAATTTTGCAAAATCTCGAGAAAAGACGCGCCTTTATGGCTGTGGGAACGCCCCAGCATTTCAGTCAGGTGCTTCATTTCCGTATCAATTGAGCGGGCAACAAATTGCGCACCAGCACCCAGTGCAAAACTGCAAGGGTCTAAAGGCCGATCCACCGAGCCATCGGGGGTCGACGGTGAACGGGTACCTACCTTCGAGGTCGGCGAGTACTGGCCCTTGGTCAGGCCATAAATTTCGTTATTAAACAATAAAATTTGTAGATCTACGTTGCGACGCAAAACATGCAACATATGGTTACCACCAATGCTCAGTCCATCACCATCGCCGG
>JABMOJ010000532.1 GCA_013204195.1 SAR86 cluster bacterium | reverse complement strand
TGATTGGGCTGTCTGAGGATATTGGCCAGGGTATGGTGTTTGCGAATGGCGCTCGATCCCATATGGCTGAGTCGCTGACGGCGGTGTCGGCGACGGCCAGAAGCAGTGATGAGTTTTTTATTGGCGATATGATCCCGACTTGTATCAGCGATGACCTTGAGGCTGCCAAGGCGGTGAATCGAAAGACGCTGACCTCCTATGCCATGTTGCCAAACTACCGGAATTATTGGAAAGAGGCGGGTTACGAAGATGAAATGAATGGCATCGAAGCCGCTATCGAAGCTGGTGATCGAGATCGAATCCCACACTTTCTCACTGATCAATGGTTGGCCGACACGACCCTGTTCGGCACCGCCACTCAGGTTAGAGACGGGATTGAAGCCTGGTTTGATGCGGGGATCAAGACTCCCATCTTGGTGCCCTCGTCGGCCAAGGGTGGACAGATGGTCGCATTTGAAGAGATGTTAGCCATCTTCTAGGGAAAGTGAGTTTGCTGCCCGCTGGTCATGAACCTAGCGAGCAGCAGTCTCGACCACTCAAGTTCAAGTCTGAAGCCTATTTTGCGCATCTTTGATCATGCGTGCTTCGGCCTTGCCCACGCTCAGATTAATGGGGGAGACGATATTCTCCAGGCCAAACTCTTCCAGCGTGACTCAGGCTTTGTGACCATTGGGCGTGCCCGATGTGTCGCGTTCGATCATCCGATTGTCGAGGCCTTGGTTTTCATAAAAATACCCAGTAGATGACCGGCAATGACGAAGCTGGTGAAGTGATAAATACTTAACCAGATTTGCCAGTTAATGGGTGCTGACCACCAGACGATGTTGCCGCCGTCGATCAGCAGCACGGCAGCAGCGCCGGCAACCAGTGAGGTTCTGGCGAAATCTCGGAACTCGGTGGCGCGAGTTATTTTGAACAGACCAGCCAATAGGCAGACGAACAAGAGATTCAAGACCAGCCCCCTGACCATGACGGCAGGGTCGAAGGCGGGCTTGCCGTCAATATCTATATGTACAAAACCTACGGGGCCCTGTTCAGTGAGTTTGATCAAGTCAGTCTCACTGTTTTGCCGCCCGGGGATATAGTAGCTCCCTGAGCTAGGAAAATGTGATTTAAGCATAGCTTGGGCGGCGACGTCATCGGAGGTTTGCTGCAAGGCGTCGTAGGGCAGGGTATTGACCTCCCAGAACAAAAAGCCATAGATAAAAATGACAAGGGTGGTGGTGATCACGCCAACGACGGTTCTATTCATGTCGGTCTCCTTGGGTCAACAAACCAGTGTTCGGCGCCAGCGTCAGACTCTCTCAAGAGGCCTGAGCGCTGCGCTCACATTGCCGACATGCGCCTTACTTCGCCCGGCAAGGTGGTGTTTTGCTCGTTAGAATGCCACTTCGCGACTGATGATTTTATCGTAAAAGTCTGTGTCTAACCTGGCGTAGCAAGTCGTGCCAGGTTTCAGTACCAGCAAATCATCATCAACTCGGTCGAGGTGATAGGCCTCGGCGCGCAGGTCATTTTTCTGGAGCTTGTGGGTCGTGGTTGTGGGCAGTTCTTTTAACACGCGAAGAAAGAGTGGCCGAGCATAGCTGGGTAGATTCTTGACGATGTGCTCCGACAGTGACGCCAGATCGATATTGCCAGGATTGACGCCTTCGTTGAGTACGATGGCGGCCATGCCGGCGCGGCCATCGGCGCCAGGGATTTCGACGCCATAGATGTTGGAGAATACGACATCTGGGTGGTCGTTGATAATTTCTGCGATCTCATTGGTGGATACGTTTTCACTCTTCCAACGGAAGGTATCGCCAACCCGATCGACAAATTGATAGTGCTTTTGACCAAAGGCAAAGCCGACATCCACGGTTTTCATCAGGTCGCCGCTGTTAAAGTACTGGTCGCCCGCCGCAAGCACATCGTTCAGGAGTTTCTTTGCCGACGCCTCGGCATCGGTATAGCCATCAAATTTCGATTTATCTGTCACTTGGATCAATAAAAGACCCGTCTCGCCGTTCCCGACCTCAATGCAATGGCCGTCTTTGTCACGCAGTATTTCGTCAGCGGCGACATCATATTTGACCAGTTTGACCGGTACGCTGCTGAGGCCGACGGTGCAGGTCTTGTTAAACACGTTGGCAAAGCCGCCGTTGCCTTCGCTTGCCGCGTAGAATTCACCGATCCGTTCGATGTTGAAACGCGACTGGAAAGCCTCCCATATGTCTGGGCGAAGACCATTACCAATAATGGCTCTAATAGGGTTCTGCGCGTCGTTAGTCTGTGCTGGTCGGCTCATCAAGTAGCGAATAAATTCACCGATATAGACGAAGCAGGTACATTGATAGCGGCGAATATCGTCCCAGAAAGCGCTAACCGACAGGCGCCTCTTGATGACCGTTGATGCGCCTACCTGAAAGGTCGCCATGAGACCTATCATCAGGCCGGTGCCGTGATACAGGGGTAAACAGTTATACATCCGATCCTGGCGATTGATTCGCATCACTGACTTGGAAGACAAATCGGCCGCGAACAAGGCGCGTTTATAGGACACAATGGCCGCTTTGGGTAAGCCGGTGGTGCCAGACGTGAAGACGTAAAACGCCTTGTCGCCTAGTCTGATATTTGCCGCTGCCACGGGATCGGGGGTGTCATCGGCGGCATCTTTGCAACTCAAATTCACAGCCCAGACAGGTGCCTTCGAAGCGCCGGTATCACTGACAAATAAATAGTCTCTGCCGTCCTGCAGTTCCAGATCACCACGAATTTCTGCCAGAGCTTCGGTCAATTCCTCGCCAAAGATACATTTTTTAGACTGAATCAAGCTGATGCAGTGGGTCAGTGGTTTGAGGGTCAGGTTGGTGTTGATGAGTCCGCCAATGGCGCCCAACTTCGTTACGCCAAGCAGCGCGACAACAAACTCAATCCGGTTTTGCATGAAAATACTGACGCAATCACCATGCTCGACACCCTGAGATTTGAGTATTTGTGCAACCCGATTGGCCCTTGAGTTCAACGCCTGCCAGGTAACGACCTCGTTTTCGCATAACAGCGCGATGTCCTGAGGGTGTGTTTGGGCGTGTTGTTGAACCAATAGTGCCAGCGAGCCAATCTGATCATCTTGCGGATTCGATTGAGTGACCGTACCCAGTATGACCTTGAGATCACCAAAAAAGTTTGAAATTACGCCCATGTGTCTTGGCTTCTTGTGGAGTCGTGTGGCGCAAAAATAGCACAAAGACAGACCGTGCCACCAGACATTCGGTGTATCTGGCTGGAAATGGTTCGAATTCATTTTGTTCTTTATTTTCTTTGTTGCTCGCCGCCATAGCATTACCGTTCAAC
>JABMOJ010000531.1 GCA_013204195.1 SAR86 cluster bacterium | reverse complement strand
GCTGGTCGCCGCTGATGAGATCGGGGCAAAACTGATCGACGGTTTGCTCACTGCCATATTCGGCAATCATCCAGGTCGCCATATTATGGATCGAGATAAATGCCGTGGTTGAGGTGCAAGGTGGCTGGAGTAACCTCGCCAACGGTGAGCTCACGTACGTGTTACTGCCGCAGGGCAAGTCTGAGGCGTGGTTGCAGACGGCGCTGGATGGTATTTATGCCAGTCATACGCCAGAGGATCAAAAAGACTTTATATCGGGCTTTCGAATCCGGCCTATGGGTGATCTGAACACAGCGGTCTGGGACATGATCGGTCTGCCGATGATCGAGTCAGTACAGTTGCTGGCACTGCTGGTTTTGATCGTCGCCATCGTCAACTATACGAATCTGGCAACCGCGCAATCCCTGGGTCGTGCCAGGGAAGTGGGTCTGCGTAAAACCATGGGCGCCAGCCGCCTGCAACTGTTGCAACAGTTTTTAGTTGAGAGCATTACATTTGTGGCCATAGCCATGCTCATCACGCTGGTGTTGCTCGAGTTCCTGATACCGGCTTTCAATACAGCGGTCGGGCGTAATCTTGAGATCAATTACAGTGAGGTTCTGGTCTGGCTGGTGGCCACTATCGTGATAGTGGGCGTCATCGCCGGCGCCTATCCGGCCTATATGATCACTCGCACCACGCCCATCGAGGCGCTGCGCAGTGGCAAGGCTGTCAGTGGCGGCGGCGGATTATTTCGCAGCATGATGCTCGGCCTGCAGTTTACCATTTCAATTTTCATGCTCGGGATGGTGATGGTGTTCTATTTTCAGAATATCCGTATCGAAGAAAGCGGTAACATCTTCCCCCGAGCAGAAGTCTACAACCTGGAAAGACTGGATGTGGATGAGCTTCGTGGTCGCCATGAGCTGCTGCGCAACGAGTTGTCGGCCCTGCCCGGAGTCGAGGTGATGGCTTTCTCCCACCAGATACCGTTTCAACAAAGCAACAGTTCTGGTGATAAGGGTCTGATCAAGGGTGATGAGGAAAGTGCTATCTCTATTATGAATATCGTCATCAGTCCCGACTTCTTTAAGGTCTATGACTTGCCTTTACTGGCAGGCCGGCAGTTAAGCGAGGAATATGCTGACGATTCCCTCCAAGAAGGTGCCACGCGACTGAATGTTATTGTTAATGAACTGACGGTTGAGCGCTTTGGCTTCGCCTCACCGGCGGCGGCCATCGGTGGTACATTTTATGATTATCCTGATCCAACGGCTGAAGATACGCGCGAGCCCCGTACGCATACCATCGTTGGTGTCGTCCCGGCGATCAACTTTCAGGGCTTTCATAATGCGATTAAGCCCATGATGTATTTTTCCGAGCCCAAGAACTATCGGATTGCTTCTCTGCGTATTAAGGCAGGCGATATGGTGTCGACGATAGTAGATGTGGAACGAGTCTGGAGTCAGTTGATCCCTGACTATCCCATGCAGGGGAAGTTCCTGAATGAAACCTTTGATGACACCTTCAGTATTTTTCGGGATATTTCCAAGGTGATGGCGGGGTTCGCCTTTTTGGCCACCGCACTGTCAATGATGGGTCTGTTTGGCGTGGCTGCATTTATGGCCGCTCAACGGACCCGTGAGATCGGTATACGTAAGGTCATGGGCGCCAGTATTCTGCAGATCATCAAATTGCTGATCTGGCAATTCTCCAAGCCAGTGATCTGGGGCTTGCTCTTCGCGTTGCCGCTTACCTACCTGGCGTCGGGTCTCTATCTCGATTTCTTTGCCGATAAAGTACCCTATCGGGAGGTGTTGATTTTGATCGCGGGCGGTTTGTCAGTGCTCTTCGCTTGGGCCATCGTCGCGATACATGCGATCAGAATTGCGCGATCGAATCCCATTCACGCTTTGCGTTATGAATAGTGCCTGGTATGCCATGTTACCCTCAGTAGCGGTTGGCGCAGGCACGCGTGTGCAAGGGCTCAGGCCATGAAGGGGGCGGGTTGGGGGCGTCGCCAGGCCCTGTGGGGCTTGGCGGTGGCTGTGTTGATGGGAGAAATGCTGGCGGTTCCTTCTCTGCTTGAGATTGACAAGTTGCGGGCATCGGACGAAGCAGGCTTAGGCATGATTCCCATTGAGTTCGTCGGCTACTTTAATAGGGTTGGCGATCGAGAAAATCGCCGCACCCATGTCGAAACGTCGAAGGCTGGTGTCGAATCAAAGTTGGCTCGGGGATCATCGGCGGCCCGCAAGAAGTGCGTCTTGTTGATAATGTAGACTCAATGCGGCGCGCGAAATCCTTCAATGCTCAGGCCTTATGAGCGACTGTTATCCTGCTGCCGCGTGACGCCGGCGGCCATTTCATCGTGACAGTAGTGTTGGAGCTGCTATGCTGCCGGGCTAGCCTGCCATTATTTTTGTAGCCGTCAGCAGGATGACCGGCCGGAGTCCATGTTCTGATGATCGTTTTGCGTAACCTAAGCACCACTGAGTTTGCTGATTATCGCGCTTATTTCGTCGCGGATTATGCGCGGGAAATTATCAGCAATTACGCCGAGACACCTGCTCGTGCCGAGGCAATCGCTAGCGCCGATATGGACGAAAACTTCCCCGCTGGTGTACCAGCAGGCGCGAATGAATTGGTTGGTATTGACTGGGTTGTGGATGAGGTATCAACCCACGTAGGTTATCTCTGGTACACCATTGATGGACCTGAGCGCTCAGCGTTTATCTGTGATTTCTATATACTGGCAGCACAGCGAAGCCGCGGTTATGGCCGGTTGACGATCGACCTGTTTGAGGCGCAGTTACTCGCCGCTGGCGTCACGCGGCTGCAGCTGCGAGTGGCTCATGATAACCAGCGGGCGCTGCGTCTGTATCAGGAAATCGGCTTTTTCATCACGGGCCACAATATGCTGAAGCGGCTCGCCAGTCAGGCTTAAAAAGTGGCGCATTTTGATGGCCAATTTTCGGGGTGTAAATGCAGGTAAATAATGCATATATGTCCCTGTACCTGTATTAATGCACTCTATACTATTGTGTCCAAGATCACTTTAAGGAATAACCTCATGTCCCAGGCAACAGCTACGCCTTCAATTAATAGCGCAAAAACCGTCGATATCTATGTTAACGGTGGTTTCCGTCAGAGTGCTGCCACCGAGACGGTGCCAGTGACGAATCCGGCCAATCAGGCCGTGATCGCTTATGCGCCACTGACGACGATGGCGGAAGTGGATGAGGCGGTGGCCGCGGCGCAAGCGGCGTTTCTACTTTGGCGCCGAGTGCCTGCGCCGGAACGGGCGCGGATCATGATGAAGTACCAGATGTTGTTAAAGGACAACCATGATCAGATCGCGGCGATTCTGGCGTTGGAAACGGGCAAAACATTTGCCGATGCGCAGGGTGATGTCTGGCGTGGTATCGAAGTGGTTGAGCAGGCCTGTAATGTCCCGGCGATGATGATGGGCGAGACCTCTGAAAACGTTGCTCGCGGCATCGATACCTACAGCCTGATTCAGCCCTTGGGTGTCTGTGTGGGTATTACCCCCTTCAATTTCCCGGCGATGATACCTATGTGGATGTTCCCTATGGCCGTCGCCTGTGGCAATACCTTTGTTTTGAAGCCATCTGAGCAGGATCCCATGACGCCGAACCGATTGGTCGAGCTGTTCTATGAAGCGGGCTTTCCGCGGGACCTGGTGCAGGTCATCCACGGCGGGCGTGAGCAGGTTGATGCCTTGATTACCCATCCCGATACGCGGGCAATTTCTTTCGTCGGTTCGGTACCCGTCGGTCAGCATGTTTATCGTCTCGGTACGGACCACTTGAAGCGCGTGCAGTGTATGGCAGGGGCCAAGAACCATATGGTGATTATGCCTGATGCCAACCGGGCGCAGGTCGTGAGTGCCCTGGTGGGATCATCCGTGGGTGCTGCAGGCCAGCGTTGTATGGCCATCAGCGTGGCGGTATTTGTGGGTGATGCCGTGGATATGATTGAAGATGTGCGTGCCGCCATGGCCGTGGTTAAGCCCGGTGCCTGGGACGATGACAAGGCGGGTTACGGTCCGCAGATTAGTCCGCAGGCCAAGACTCGCATTCTGGGTTACATCCAGACGGGTAAAGATGAAGGTGCCACTTGCCTGCTCGATGGCAGTGACTGCGCAGTAGACGGACTGCCCGATGGCAACTTCGTTGGGCCGACACTGTTTGCCGATGTCAGCCGGGATATGACGATCTACAAGGAAGAGATTTTTGGTCCTGTACTGGTCACCATGGCGGCCGCGACACTGGAAGAAGCGATCCAGGTTATCAACGACAATCCTTATGGTAATGGTGTGTCAATTTTCACCTCTTCTGGCGGCGCGGCGCGCAAGTTCCAAAGCGAAATTGAAGTGGGTCAGGTGGGTATCAATATCCCGATTCCGGTGCCCTTGCCATTCTTTTCATTCACTGGCTGGAAGAACTCCTTCTACGGAGATCAGCATGCTTATGGCAAGCAGGCGATTCGGTTCTATACCGAAACCAAAACGATCACCGCTCGCTGGTTTGACGATGACGCGGTTGTTGCATCGAATATGACCATAGCGCTGAAGTAATGAATTTCGACCTGACGGACGACCAGCTGGCGTATCAGCAAGCGGCGCGAACCTTTTCTGATAAGGCGTTTGCGCCGCATGCTGCGGCCTGGGACGAAGGCAAAATCTTCCCCAAGGACGTTATTGCAGGGGCTGGCGAGCAAGGCTTTTGTGGCCTGTATTGCCCGGCAGATGCTGGTGGCATGGGTCTGAGTCGGCTGGATTCATCGATCATTCTTGAGCAGCTGGCGATGGGCTGCACCTCAACCACGGCATTTATCTCGATCCATAATATGGCGACCTGGATGATTGCCGAATATGGCAGTGAGCAAACCGTCGATCAGTTTTGCCCCGATCTCATC
>JABMOJ010000530.1 GCA_013204195.1 SAR86 cluster bacterium | reverse complement strand
GTAAAGCCCCCCCGCTTGCGCCCGCAAACGATTGGGCGTTACTTCATGTATCGCCGCCACAGCAATCCCCAACGGCAGGCCACTGACAAATTTAACCACCGCCATCAACACCAGCGCTTGGTAAGGGTCGCTTAGCAGCGTCAACACGCCGGCAGGTACTATTAACAGCGCAAAACAAACAACAGCTACACGCACATTAGCGACGATGTCACCACGCGCTGCACGACGACTCGCCCACCAGCCACCAAAGAGAATACCCGCAGGGCCGAAAATCAACACGATCAGACCGTAGTAACGACTTACTTCCAAAGACGACCAGCCGTATGTGCGAATAAAGAACGAAGGGGTCCAGGCGGTTAACGAATATGAATACAGTACCAAACAGGCCATTGCACAACAAAAAACGATATGAAAACGCCAACGTTTTGCAAACCAGGCGAACGCATCAGGCAGACTCACATAATCTGCTGCGTCACTCGCGACAGCACTACCCATTTCCCGGCGTCGCGGCTCGCGAACCGTGAGCATCAATGCAGCCAGCATCAAACCCGGCAACCCTACAGCCAGAAACGTTGCTTGCCATGCACGAATTTCGCCAAATATTGGCAACGTTATCGTGTCGATACTTGCCACCCAATCGATAACTACCCCGCCTAATAGCAAGGCCGCCCCCACACCTAAATAGAGCCCCATCGTGTAAAAACTCATCGCCTTTGCTCGTTCGTTAGGCGGAAATGAATCGGAAATCAGCGAATATGCGGCTGGCGAAAGTGCGGCCTCCCCTACCCCTACTCCGATGCGCGCAATGAACAGCTGACCAAAGCTTTTAGTGAGACCACAAATTGCCGTCATTACGCTCCAAATGGCCACGCCCGCGATAACAATGTTGCGGCGATTGCGACGATCGGCCAACCGCGCAATAGGTATACCGAGAAAAGTGTAGAAAAGTGCAAAAGCAAAACCATACAGTAAGCTCAATTGTGTATCGGTTAAGCCTAAGTCGGCCTTAATCGGCTCGATAAGCAATACAATGATTGTCCGGTCTAGGAACGAGAACATGTACAACACAGTAAGGAGTATCACCATGTACCTGGCGCGACCAGGGCTCGGATAGGCGTGCTCCTGCGCTCTAATATTCGTTTGCATGAACCGTCCTCAGCGAGCTTGCGATATCGGCGGCGGCCGCCAAGTTTTGTTTATCAACATCTGCGAGCGCAATCAGCACGGGGAGCGTAGGCCTAAACGCGGTCAACTGCTGGGAGCTCATCGCTATTGGCTCCAAAGGAGGTTTGGCGGCAAGGTTGCTTCGCCATCTTCGAGCTTCGTTCGGGCTGCGCTAAGAACGAACGAGATCAGGCCATAAAACCCTGCTGCCAGAGTCAGATCCAAAAGCTGACACGTTTCGAAATGGTCGTTGCCTCGCTGCCATGTTGCACTACAGATAGTGCCTGTATCGTGGAGCTCATCCACCCAATCAACTAACAATTGATCTCGTTGATTGCACATCTTCGGCGTTTCTTCGCCGAGCGCCGCAATCTCTGCATCTGGCAATCCTGCCGCTCGGCCAATCCGTACATGTTGCCGAAATGGATAGGCACCATGGTCTCGAAAGCAGGCCCGCACTATGACGATCTCGCGCTGACTTTCGGACAAAGAAATATCGACGAGAATATGCGCCATGATTGGACCAATAGCGGCAAAAAGTGCCGGATGGTTCGCTAGCGTACCGTACACACGTGCATTACGAACTTCCGGATTGGCCTTGAAACGCGGCCACGCTGACGTAGCTTGCAAAAGACCATTGGCCCACTGCGCTACTGGCAACGGCTCAATACGTGGCGACCCGACATACGCAGATCGGTCTGGAACTATAGCAGGCTCGACGCTTCCCAACTTCGGCGCTTGGCCGATGTCCATCGGTGTGCCGCAAGAATTAAGCATCCAAGCAGCCATACGGTAAAACGCAGCAGTGGCAATGATATCGAGTATTTGCTGATTGGAAAATTCAACTGTCAAACACGCCCAGGTGCCGTTACTGATTGCTCCGCCAGCAGAAAGCTCATCAACCGCGCTCAACAACACCTGATCGGAAGCTCGCCACAGAGCATCTGTTGGCCCGTTACAGACGGCCTCGACAGCCCGTTCGTCAAGCCCCGCTTCAGCACCGATGCGTACATGTTGTGTGAACGGATATTGACCACCGGTCAGCGCCGTGATTCGCAGAATCGCTAATTCACGATGTCGCGGTGTAAGCTCGGAACCACGCAACACCTGCGCACCCAAATGAAGCCAAGCGATAAAAAGTTTTGGGTAGTTGGCCAATGTACCGTAAATATTGGCGCCAACCCGCAACCCTCCATTTGTGACCACCAGCGCTTGCTCAAGCAAGCCAAGCTCCCAATCTGCCACAGGAAGGGGTGCAACGCGGATCATGCGCATAACACGATTTTGCCAACCTGCTGGTCAGCCTCCATGTAGGCTAGAGCTTCCGGTAGTTGCTCCAAAGGAAAACTCCGGTCGAGCACGGCTCTGAGCTCACCGGACGTAAAGGCAGGAAGAAGATCGTCAACAAATCGGTCACTACATGCCTGTGCCTCACTGGGAGTCCGGGTACGGAAAGTCACACCGATCAGCACAAGTCGGTTCTTAGACATCAAATCGAGATCAAGGTCAGCTTGACGGCCGCCGTTTCTGCCAACGGATATAAAACGACCACCAACAGCCATGGTCTCGAGCAGGTACGGAAAATAGACCCCGCCGACCTGGTCAATAACCACATCGACGGCATCAACTGCATCGCGAACTTCTGCCGACCAGTTTTGAGTATTAGTGTTAACAATGTGGGTTGCCCCTAACGCTGTTAATGCCGAATTTTTCTCGCCACTGCGAGTCGTCGCCAACACATTTTTGGCGCCAAGGTAGCGCGCGATTTGAATGGCTGCCGAGCCAACACCGGAAGATCCAGCTGTTACCAGCACGGTCTCACCTTTCTTGACAGCAGCGGCGCTCACAAGCGCATCATGAGCAGTAACAAAGACATTTGGAATGGCAGCTGCCTGCGCAAAAGAAAGGCCTTCGGGAGCACGCATCAACGCCTTCGAGGATGACACCACAAACTCAGCATGACATGCCGCTCCGCGACCCATCACGCGATCACCGATGGACCAGCCGGCGGTCTCGGCCCCCAGCGCGACAATTTTACCCGCGAATTCGATGCCAGAACGACGCGGCTTGGCCGACGTGTCCGACAACCTCATTGCTGGGAGAGTGAGTAGTTCGCCGCGATTCACGCCAGCCGCGCAGACACGGATTAGCACCTGCCCTGGACCTGCTGCTGGCATTTCAACGTCGCGATACTCGAACTCTCCACCGGTATCGCCTGGCACTACCCACCACTGCCTCATAGATACTTTGCAGCGTCTTGCGATGTGCGAATTGTCATACCAACCACCTCTGCCATTAACCTTCCGTGAAGCCGCCCTGATTAGCCCGAAAGCCCACGCCTAGCTATTCGAGGTCTTACCTTTATTCTATCGATTTATAAACTATTTTTATTGAAGTTACTACACTATAAACTTATCCGCATCCTCACTTTATGTAAATCATTATCTAGTTTTTTAGCGATTAATGTATATATTATTATTGTAGTTGATGTCCTGACGTTGAATTTTGAGGCGAAATCGGAGGGAATCTCCCTAGCCAATATTCGCGCTAACAGCTAACCCAACCCCACGCGCCAAAGATCACCTGGATTGTTGCTGAAACCAAGGATTTTCATCAAGCACGTGTTCAATACGATGCCGCCACATTCGGGCCGCCCGCAACTAAACCCCAGGAAAATCACTGGCTACATGCAGAACGGATAGCCGACTAGCTTTTCCACGCTGGCGGGATGTTGAACACTATAAAGCCTACCGACCTCTATTTACCCGCCCAATAAGAGTGGGTACCGATACAGATCCTTTGCGGCAGAATCACCTTGGCGATCGGCCCTATTTCAATATTCCGCGCATCAAAAATCTGACACTGCGAACTGTTGGTGTTCATGTCAGTGGTATATGTCAGGACATAGCCGTCGTCTTCATTTTTACCTTGTTGCGAGGGCGCCATTGGACTCTCGCTGGCAAACACGCCATCAGGAAATTTATACTGCTGCCGTTGTCCGGTCCTAGCGTCAAGACGCACCAATCCGTCGAAGAGAAACCAGCCGGGCTTCGTCGTCATAGCCCAGGAATACTGATAAGGCTTGCCAGCAACGCTCGGATTTATCATGCCGAACTCCGACAGCGCATCTTCCAACGGACCCTCTATCACCGCACCAGTCTTCATATTGAAACGCCACCGATAGGCGTGAGCACCGACGAAATTAATATCTAGAAAGCTGAAGTGCTTGAGCACGTCGGGCAGCCCTTTAGTTGGGGAGCCTTTCTCTGGGTCTTGCCTATACCCATCAAGGACAATTTCGTCACCCTCTTCGTAGGCATTTATCCAGTGTAGTACGTAAGCAGGTTTTGCCTCAAACCAAACGATACTCTCAGGTTGGCCGCGCCTGGGGACAATTGCAAAACGGCTTGGCAGCTCATGGAAGCGCACCGCATAAGCACCTTGCTTCAAGGCAGCGGCATCCCAGAACAGCGGCAGGTCATTCAAAATCGCATAATTCGTGGTAAATGCCATGTCATGAGGCAAACGAGGACCCGGCAGTTCAACCGGGATATAGTGAACCAGCTCTCGCGCTTTATTGACCACGCCGTAGTGCATGTAAGGCGCTTGCGTTGAATAATTGAAAAACAACATCTCGCCTGTCGCTTCATCGACTTTGGTGTGCGCAGACACACCCCAGCCTGGGGTTATGCCATCCGTCCATGCCGCTTTACCGATCGTCTCTAGCGTCCTGGGATCGAGCTCGTAAATACCACCACATTGATAAAAGCTGGTCGCTGCAACTCCTCCATGCACGACAACATCAGTGCTGGAAGAATCTTTTAGCCTGGTTCGAGCCCCGCATCCATCTCGCAGCGACATTTCCGGCCTTTCGCGCAGCCCAGCCCACAGCGGCTTACCTTCGGAATTTTCGGCCGCAAGCCCATCTGTTCGAATGAACCGGTTTCGATATTGACTTCGACCATTGTCAAAACTCATGGAGTGCAACATGCCATCGCCATCAAATGGGTGATAGCGCCCGATTGAATCATGCAGCGGATTTTCCGTGTTACGAATGTAGACGCCATTGAGGTCCGATGGAATCTCGCCAATAACCTCAAGATCTACGGCATCGTACTCCTTGGTGTTCGGCTGCCAAGCTCCGGTTCTATAGGGGTGATCATCATCACGCGGCAAGGTACTTTTCTCTTCATTAACGAGTGTTGACGTCATTGGCAGTCTCGACTTTAACTAGTAGATTCGATAGATATTTAATGGTCAATCAATCTCAGCTTCAGCTCAAAATGTTCGGAGGATTGAAAATACATACTGACTCGTCCTTAGATTGCCAGAACACACTTCACGCATCAATTTTAATCTCACTGGCTTTATACGCTTGCCCCGGTAAATCTTCGATCAAACAATCATAAAGCGACCTAACAAGGCGTTTTCACCAAAAAACCATCTCACTAAGTGATTCGGCCGAAAGCATCCTAAAAAGATTTTAAGTGCTAGGATTGCACCTCTATCCAGTCTACGACCAACCGTGAAAAAGCCTCTGCCTTCTCTAGCGGCATCATATGACCCGCACCTGAAATTGACTTGTAAGCGCAGTTAGGAATATTGCGAGCCATATCTTCCTGGACCCTCTTCGGTATGACGCGATCATCTTCACCGACAACAACCAACACTGGCATTGAAACTGCGTTTAACAACTTCTTGCTATCTGGTCGTGTAGTGCAGGCTTTCTGGTGCGCTATAAAGCGCTCTTCTCCATAGTCGCTGATCATTCTCTCTCGAGTAGCCTGCAAATGCTGAATTGCAGCGCTGTCGCCATGAAAAACCTTATCGGTCTGCGCCAAGGCGAGCGCTTCATAGTTACCTTGAGATGCGACATGAATCGATTTTTGACGAAACTCAACTTGCTCTGCCGTATCGGTACCGTCCTGGGTGTTTGCCAAAATCAAACCTTCTATGCGGTGTTTAGCCGCTGCTAGAATCGCCATGGAAACGTAACCGCCAAAAGAAAATCCGCATAAATAGAACTTATCTGGAAGATCAACCAAAAGTGCCGCAGCAATATCGTTGACGTCAGCGAGTGGCGGACATTCTCTGCGATGTAGCACCAGCCATGGCGGTGAATGAACCGCGAACTGATCCCAGAGAATTGCGCTATTATTAATACCCGCTATCAATACGAGATGCTTTTTAAGATCAGACACGACTCAAATACCTAAGAGTGACATTTTAAGCCTGTCGCTCACCATGCAATCGACTTTCATCTAACCAGCAAGAATGGGTTCCCATGGAAATGCGCTCTGGCAACAGAATTCTTGTGATCGGCCCTTGCAATATATTTTTTGCATCAAAAATTGCGCATTCTGAGGTGTCATCATTAATATCTTGAATAAATGTAATCAGATAGGCATCGTCTTCACTAGTTGAATTCGTCCGTTTTGCCACCTGCAGTTCCGACCCATACCTTCCCGGCCCATACATATATTTGGTATGCTCGCCGGTTTCAAGATCATATTTTTTAAACCCATCCATGAGCCACTCGCCTTTTTTGAAAAGGCCCGCGTAGGCGAAACGGTATTTATACCCTTTGTAATCTCCTCGACACACAGGAAACTCAATCACCTCTTGATCCAGAAATTCTTCGTGGG
>JABMOJ010000529.1 GCA_013204195.1 SAR86 cluster bacterium | reverse complement strand
TTCATCGGCGTCAATGCCGTTGATTATTCCGGATATCCTGACTGCCGACCTGAATTTATTCAAGCCTTTGAAACCATGGCAAACCTGGCGACCCGTATCGGCGTTGAAGGAGGCCGTTTGCACATTCACACGCCGTTGATTGCCTTAAGTAAGGAGGCGATTATCACGACCGGCCTGGCTCTTGGCGTTGATTATAGTCAAACCGTCTCCTGCTATCAGCTGGATGAATTCGGTGGAGCCTGTGGCGAGTGCGATAGCTGTCGAATTCGCCGAGCTGGCTTTGACGCGGCTGGTGTGCCTGATCCTACCCGTTATATTCCCCGAGGCTAGATTGCTGTTCGGCTGACTAGGTTAAGCCACGACCCTGTAGCAACGCCGTGACCGTCGGTTCTTTGCCTCTAAAGCGCTGATATAACACCATTGGCTCCACGCTACCGCCTTTTTCCAATATGTGTGTTCGGAACGCCTGGGCTGTTTGTGCGTCAAATATGCCATTCAACTTGAATGCTTCGTAGGCATCGGCATCCAGGACTTCGGCCCAGATATAGGCATAGTAGCCTGCCGAGTAGCCGCCGGAAAAGATATGTTGGAAATAGGTGGAGCGATACCGTGGGGCTACTTCAGGTATCAGCCCCAGATCCTCCATTGCCGCTTGCTCCGCGGCAGTGACTGTTTCGGCAGTCGTTTGAGTGAGCGTCGGTCCGTGCCACGCAAGGTCAAGGTACGAGGCGGCGAGGTACTCGGTGGTGGCGAAGCCCTGGTTGAAGGTGCTGCTCTGCTGAATTTTAGCAATTAATTCGTCAGGGATTATCTCTTCTGTCTCATAGTGGCGCGCAAAGTGCTTTAAGACCTTAGCTTCGGTTGCCCAGTGCTCCATGATCTGAGAGGGCAGTTCGACAAAATCACGCTTTACAGCAGTACCACTGAGGCTCTGGTATTTGACCTTGGATAGCAGGCCGTGGAGTGCATGGCCGAACTCATGAAACAGGGTTCTGACTTCGTCGAGCCCAAGTAAAGACGGGGCACCTTTTGCGAAGTTACAGGTATTGCAAACAATCGGATACACCTCTCCGTCGAAGCTGGACTGCTTTTGCAGTGAGTTCATCCAGGCGCCGCCGCGTTTTGAGGGACGCATATAATAATCGGTTAAGAATAGCCCGATGAAACGACCATCTGCCTCTCGTACCTCGAAGGCTTCAACATCCTCGTGATAAAGTGCGGGCCTCTCGAGCGGATCGAGGGCTGTAAACTGTAGGCCGAAAAGTTGACGTGCGACCTCGAAGGCCCCTTGGCGAACCTTGTCGATTTGGAAGTAAGGCTTTAATGCTTCGCTGTCCAGGTCAAAGCGTTCGGCTCGAATTTTTTCTGTAAAATACCACCAGTCCCAGGGGGCGAGGTCATCGTTCTTGCCGTCACGTTGAATTCGCGTCTGTAAATCGGCGACTTCCTGTTTCGCTCGCTCTTTGGCCGGTTGCCAAATTTGATCCAAGAGTGCTCGAACCTTCGTCGGTGATTGCGCCATGTTAGCGTCGAGAATGTAGTCGGCATGACTCGCGAAGCCTAGCAGTTGCGCTCGTTGCGCACGAAGCCCAACAATATTGGCAATGACGGCTTTATTGTCCAGCGCGTCATCATTGTTGGCGCAATTCGTGTAGGCACGCCACATAACTTCACGAAGTTCGCGGCGAGCGGAAAATTGTAAAAATGGTGTTACAGAGGATCTTGATAACGTGAATAGGTATTTGTCTTTGTGCCCGCGAGCATCGGCTTCGCGCTTAGCATTACTGCGAATTGATAGGGGTAATCCCTGCAGTTCTGTTTCATTCTCAAGCAACAGTTCGAATTGATTACTGCTGTTGAGTACATTTTGACCAAAGCGCGTCTGCTGTGTCGCAAGTTGCGCATCGATATTTAGAATCTCTGCTTTGTCTGCTTTTTTGAGTTTAGCGCCCGCGCGGATAAATCGTTTATGGGTCTCGGTGAGAAGCTGTTGCTGCTCTTCGTCAAGGTTGACGCGGGACAGATTAGCGACCCTATCGACTCGCTTAAATAGCGTTGTTCGAGTGTAAATTTCGCTTTCGTGGGCCGCATTGAGCGGCGTTATCTCGGACTGAATTGCGCGCATTGCTTCGCTCGAATGAGCGGAAGTGAGCATGAAAAAGACACTCGACACTCGCCTTAATAGGTGCCCTGAAATGTCCAGGGCTTCTATTGTGTTGGCAAAGTTCGGGGGTTCAGAATTGGTCTCAATGGCATGAATTTCGGTTTGTTGTTGCCGAAAAGCCTCAATGAAAGCGGGTAGGTAATGTGCGAGCTTGATGTCTTGAAAAGGGGGTAATCCATGGAGATTTGTCCAAGGACTTAGCAAAGGATTCATTTGACGGCCTGTGAAAGATGAACGTTAGTCTTTTGGAGATCTGTGCTCACGAATAGCCACCGCAAGATTTGCTGCTAGGGAAGTTGTCGCAGGGTTTTTTTTCAGGCATCGGCGGCACTGATCGAGTGAGCGCCAAGCTGTTATGGAATCGGGTCGGATCGTACTTGTGCCTGATGGCGATAGCCATTGTATAACTTCATTGGCAGTTTGAGTCTAACTCCACCCGCGATATCCCGATAATTTGGGTGGGGTGGAATCTTCATCTATGGGGGAAACTTCTTAGGGGTAACCACCTGTACATCTTGAAAATGGTGGGCCGACCGCGACTCGAACGCGGGACCTACTAGTTAAAAGCCAGCTGCTCTACCAACTGAGCTATCGGCCCAAAAGAAGAGCGGGTATCATAACGGTTTGGGTTTAAAACTCAAGCGTCAGTTGGGTTATTTGTTAGAGGATTGATGCTGTCAGCGGGTCGGTGGGCGCGAGGAGTGAAAATCTGCTCGATTATCCGTTGGCAATGATTACTGCCAGTGAGTTGCTCGATGGTGAGTAACCCGCCTGGGTTGATGACATTAAACTCTATGACCCAAGGGTAAGCCAGGTCTAACCCGGCAAACTCAATGCCTTGCTCAACAAGAAATGTGCCGATTTTTCGACAGTAAGCCCGTTCCGTATTGGTCAGTTCACAGGCGCTGAGCGCT
This sequence comes from SAR86 cluster bacterium, assembly GCA_013204195.1. Lineage (GTDB taxonomy): Bacteria > Pseudomonadota > Gammaproteobacteria > Pseudomonadales > Azotimanducaceae > UBA4582. The sequence continues at coordinate 8,443 of JABMOJ010000529.1, read as the reverse complement.
GCGCCTTGCATGCGATTAGTGCGATGGTCTTTTGCCGCTAGGCGCAAATATTGGCCGACCGGCTCGCCGCCAGCAATCAGCACCCGCTTCTCACCCGTTTCGATCTCCTTGACGTAGGGTTGCATCAGGCAGTATTGATCAGCGTCAACCCCTGTCAGCGTCTCGAGAATCACCTGGGCATTGGGGTCTTTAACGCTGAGTAGAAATACACTGCGGCCCAAGCTGCCGGCCGGTGGTTTGACAATCCAGCGTTGACCGGGATCGACTTGCTCTCGCTCAAGCATATGGCGGTAGAGTGCCTGTGGATCAGTTGCAGCAAATAATTCGGGATGTTGGAAAACTTCTGGGTGGCTGGCGAGCAAGTACTTGCTCTTGAAGTGCATGATGGCCGTCAGGGAGTTGATGATTCGACATTGCCCCTCCAAGGTATATAGCAGCTGGAATTTGTCGAGAAAATTGTTGCGTAAGCCCAGAGATAAAAGCCAGATAGTATCGAGCTTCTCCAGTGGCAGGGTCGTCATGAAAGGGAAGGGCGTGCCGCTAGTCAGTGGGGTCTCCAGCAAGAACATATCGGCAACCACTTGGGAGTTTTGCATGGCCAGAGAGTCGATAAAGCCAATATAGACAGCGTAGTTCTGCTCACGCATTTCATTGGCGAAGCGTTGGTAGTTATCGTCGACCACAAAGTCAGTTTTGGCGATGAGAAAAGCAATGCTTGGCATGGGTTTGTGCATCTCTTAAGGGTGCCCCAGTTTACTCGCAGACCGAATGGTCTGCCTATATTGATCTATCTTTTGGCGAATTAGGTATAATTGGCCATCGAATCTCCCTGAGGTATGAATAACATGGCCAATATTGCGTTTGATGTACCGCTGCACCAGAACCAGAGCATGACGGCGGCCGAAGTTCAGGATTTCAAAATCAAGATCAAGGAGTTGCTTGAAGCTCAAAATGCGGTTTTGGTTGCGCACTACTATACGGCTGATGTCATACAGGAATTGGCAGAAGAGACTGGTGGTTGCGTCGCAGACTCGCTCGAGATGGCACGTTTCGGCAGTCAGTCTGAGGCCACTACGCTGGTGGTGGCGGGTGTACGCTTCATGGGTGAAACGGCGAAAATTCTCAGCCCACAGAAGCGGGTATTGATGCCGACATTGGAAGCGACCTGTTCATTAGACCTGGGTTGCCCGATAGATCAGTTTTCTGCATTTTGTGACCAGCACCCAGATCGTACTGTTGTGGTTTATGCCAATACATCAGCCGCGGTCAAGGCTCGAGCAGATTGGGTCGTGACCTCTAGTATTGCCTTGGAGGTCGCAGAGCATTTAATGGACCGAGGAGAGAAAATTCTCTGGGCGCCAGATAAGTATCTGGGTAGCTATATCCAGAACGAAACGGGCGCGGACATGGTGATGTGGGACGGCGCCTGTATTGTCCACGAGGAGTTCAAGGCTAAAGGTTTGCGAGACTTGATGAACGTCTACCCTGAGGCCGCCGTGCTCGTCCATCCGGAGTCGCCAGCAGGGGTTGTCGCCCTGGCGGATGTTGTCGGTTCGACCACTCAACTTATCAATGCGGCCCGAGATCTGCCGAACACGCATTTTATCGTTGCTACCGATCGAGGGATTTTTCATAAAATGCGGCAGATGGCGCCAGGTAAAACGTTTATCGAAGCGCCTACCGCGGGTACCAGTGCGACCTGTCTTAGCTGTGCTCATTGCCCCTGGATGGGAATGAATGAATTACAAAATCTTTACGCGAGCCTGGCCGAGGGCACCAATGAGGTGACAGTTGAGGCTGATATCGCCCGTCAAGCCCTTGTGCCGCTAGAGCGGATGGTGTCTTTTGCAAACTCTGATGATTATCGTATGCGAGCTAAGCGCTAAGCTTAGCTTCGATGTGGGGCGATAAGTGAGTGTGCCAAATCAGGAGGAGCGTTGCTCGCGGCGAAGTTCATGAATGGTTTTGATGCGCTGGCGAAGTCTGGCAGTTAGGCTGAAGTTGTCTCGCGCTAGTGGAATCGCGTAACTCAGCTGTTTGACGGCCTGGTCAAGGTTGCCGACCATGACGAAGTACTCGGCGCGGGCCTCATGAACGCCAATAACATCGTTGGCTAGTCCGTAGGCTTCAGCTAACAGGTACCAGACATTAATATCATTAGGGCGTTCCTTCGTGAGTTTGCTGAGTTCAGCGACGGCCTTGTCAGCCTGCTGAGTGTGCATCAGGACTTCGGCATAACGCATTGACAGTGGATAATTACCAATGTTGATGCGAAGCGCCTGCTGCAAGATATTCTGGGCTTGGGTGTAGCGTTGAGCCTTGATGTTCAAGGATGCCGCCGCGAGCGTGAATGCGATTTTGCCTTCGTATTGTGCCATCAAAGGGTCGAGTAGGCTTTGCGCGTCATCGAACCTGCCCGCATCGACATACACCAGAACCAGGCCGTATTGGTAGGCCGCTTTGATGACCGGGTCTGGGCTCTTTGCGCTGGCTTCAAAACGTTTGATGAGTTCAGTGTTGGTTTTGTCGCCCTTCGCCATGGTGCGTACTTTCATTAACTGAAAATCCAGATTCTGCGGCCAAACTTTCGCTGGGTAGCCTCGGGTCTGGTTGTAAGAGTCGGCGATACGGTCCTTGGTCACAGGGTGGGTCAGAAGGAATTCAGGTACGCGAGTAGTATTGAATCGATTGGCTCGCTCTAGCCGCTCGAACATATAAGCCATGGCGCGCGGGTCCATCTCTGCGTCAACCAGCGTATCAATCCCTACCCTGTCTGCTTCGGCCTCTCGTGAACGGCTGTAGCGCAGGCGCTCGTTCACGGCGAGGCCTTGACCCGCACTGATGGCTGCCATCCCAGCGCTACCGCCGGTGGTTGTTAGCAGGACCACGCCAGCTAACAGACCTGCCAAATTTTTGATGTTAGCGCTACGACCCGCCTCGAGGCCGCGGGCGAAATGGCGTTGGCTTAGGTGGGCTAATTCGTGAGCGAGAATTGATGAAATTTCATTTTCGCTCTCGCCCACCAGGAACAAGCCAAGATTCACGCCAATAATGCCGCCCGGTGCGGCAAAGGCGTTCAGGGCTGTATCATCAATGATTATCAGTTCCAGTCGGCGGTCCTCGAGCCGACTGTTAGAGGCGAGTCTGTAAATGAGGTGCTCCAGATAACTCTGCATCAGAGGATCTTTGACCTGTGGCGCCTGAGCGCGTAACGAGCGCAGAAATTCTTGGCCCAATTCGTGTTCTTCAGTCAGCGACATAATGGCTGATGTGGTATCGCCAAACTGGGGTAGATTTTGGTTTTGCGTCGCTTGGGCGATGGGTATGCCAGCCAGAGCGAGTGCCAGCCAGAGGGCGGCAGGTGGTGAAAAATACAGTCGCAGCCAAGCTAAAATCAGCTTAGATATCCTGGCGGGGTACAAGGCAATCATGATGAGGTGCAAGCCAAAAAGGTGAGAGTCAGATTTGACCCTATCAGTATCGATACGTTCCCGGCAAGTGGGTTTAGACTGGGCGGACGGTCGTGAGTGGGCGAAGTTCGTTTCCGGCTTGAATAACAGATATAATCTTGGCTTTGCGATGACGAGCGCCACTATGAGCCGTGAAACTTCTAATGACAGCCCCGAGGCCATCATCGCTGATGAATCTCTGGATGCTGTGGGTCTGACTTGTCCCTTGCCATTGCTGAAGGCCAAGCAGGCGTTGAATAAAATGCGTCCGGGTCAGGTACTGTCGGTGGTTTGTACTGACCCAGGATCGGTGCGAGACTTTCAGGTGTTTGCCAACCAAAGTGGGCACCAGCTCCTGGGATCGACCGCTGTTGAGGGTCGATATGGTTTCTGGCTGAAAAAGTCGGATGCCCGAGGCTGATCAACCTCTTAATGCGTCAAGCCACTGATGTGCCGCAGGCACACAGAAAATCACACAGCAAGGAACACATATTTTATGTTTGAAGTGATGCGAGGCTGGATAAATCGCTTTCTGTCTGATGAAGAAGGCGTTCTGCTGGCAGCCATACTCTTGGCCTCTACCCTGATTATCGTGTTCATGGGCAATGTGCTGGCACCGTTGCTGACCGGTGTTGTGCTGGCCTATGTCATGCAAGGCAGCATCAAGATGTTAAAACGGTTTCGTATTCCCAATGGTTTGGCTGTAGCGCTGACCTTCAGTCTGTTTATGGGCGGTTTCGTTGCCCTGTTGTTCTTTATTATCCCCAGAGTCTGGCGTCAGATGCGGTCGTTGTTTGATAACTTGCCGAATATGATTGAGCAAACTCGTGCGCTGCTGTTGACGTTGCCGGATGAATATCCATTACTCCTGAGTGAGCAGCAAGTCGGTAGCTGGATTGAGATGCTGAATACTGAGGCCAGTGGCATCGGCCAATGGTTGGTATCTTTCTCGTTATCCCAGTTGCCGGTTATTGCCGCGGTCACGGTTTACACAATGTTAGTGCCGATCTTGGTGTTTTTCCTCTTAGAGGATCAGAAAGCTATTTTGGGTTGGTGTACGTCGCTTTTACCCAGCCGTCGACCGTTGTTGAACCGGATTGGTGCTGAGATGGATCAGCAGATGGCGAACTATATTCGTGGCAAGGTGCTGGAAATCATTGTGCTGGGTGTGGTGAGCTATATCTTCTTTAAAGTGGTCGCGCTCGATTATGCTGCCTTGCTGGCTTTTTTGGTGGGTTTGTCAGTGATAGTGCCCTATGTGGGATTGGTGGCCGTGACGGTACCGTTGGTTATTATTTCGTATCTACAATTTGGCTGGGGCCCGGATTTTTTCTATATCATGCTGGGTTATACCATCATCCAAGGTATTGATGGATTGGTCATAGTGCCATTGTTGTTCTCTGAGGCCGTCAATTTGCACCCCATCGCCATTATCACTGCTGTGCTGGTTTTCGGTAGCTGGTGGGGGTTGTGGGGCGTGTTTTTTGCGATTCCTCTCGCCACGCTGGTCAAGGCAGTTATGACCTCGTGGCCTCAGAACGGGGCTGAGGCCTCATCCTCCTTGTGATCCAGCAGAGACACCATTAAGATTGTCGCTTTTCGAATCCACCCCGGCCGTCGCCTAGTCTGCGAGCGGCACTAATTAGGCTAGAAGATGATCTCAGGTAGTATTGTAGCGCTAGTCACGCCCATGCATTTGGATGGCGGCATTGATTGGCAGCGACTCGATGAGTTAGTCGAGTGGCATGTGGTCAGTGGTACGGATGGGTTGGTGCCGGTGGGCACCACTGGTGAGTCCTCGACGGTGGACATCAACGAGCATTGCGAAATCGTTAAACGTGTGGTGAAGGTCGTTAATGGTCGTATCCCGGTGATCGCTGGGACTGGCGCGAACGCGACCAAAGAAGCCATTGAGTTAACGCGAGCCGCCAAGAATGCTGGGGCTGATGCCTGTCTGCTGGTGACGCCCTACTACAATAAGCCGACCCAGGAAGGCCTATACCAGCATTACCGAGCCATTGCCGCCGCAGTAGACCTGCCTCAGATTCTCTATAACGTGCCGAGTAGAACCGCGTGCGATATGTTGCCGGCTACGGTCGCCAGATTGGCCGAGCTTGACCAGGTTATCGCTATCAAGGAAGCCACGGGCAATATCGACCGAGCGCGGGAGATTCTGGCGCTCTGCAAGACGCCGATTATGATTTTTTCCGGAGATGATGAAACCGCCGTTGAGCTGATGTTGGCAGGCGCCAGTGGCACCATCAGTGTGACCGCGAACGTTGCGCCGGCTGAGATGGCCAAGATATGCAGGCTCCTGCGCGAAGGCAAGATTGACGAGGCGCGTGCACTGGATCAGCGCCTGCTAGGATTGCATCGAAATCTTTTCCTAGAGTCTAATCCCATACCGGTTAAGTGGGCGCTCATGGAAATGGGGAAAATCGATCGGGGCATTCGTTTGCCCCTCACCGAACTATCACCGCAATACCATCAGGCTCTTCGTGATGCGCTGCAACAAGCTGGAGTAGTAAACTCGTGATGCAAAGCGTTAGCTTTTTTTACGGCGTGATCGATGCCGCTGCGATACGTCGCAGCAGCATGATAATACTTTTATCACTTTTGATATCTAGCTGTAGTTGGCTTGGTATCAAAAATAATAGTGATGATTACCTGACGTCTGATTCGATTCCTCGAGTGACTATCCCCGAAGGTCTCGATACGCCAGTATTTACCGACGCGCTCATTGTGCCCGCGGTGGATGATGCTCGAGGCCTGACAGGTGTGAAGGTGACTGTTGGCTTGCCTGATCCGCTGAGTACAGCGACCGGTGTGGAGCAGATTGTTATTCGAAAGCTCGGCGAAGACCGTTGGGTCTTTATCGATACTCCGCCCGCCGCAGTATGGCCGAAAATAAGGCTCTTCTGGGAAGTGAATAACATGGAGTTGCAGTCCGCCGATGCCCGTCGAGGCGTTCTGGAAAGTGTTTGGCTGGCATCAGTGGCAGGCGAGCCGGATAAGGTTTTTGAGAGTTTGAAGAGTGGCGTTGCCTGGGCCGATTCGAACGCGACGGTACAAAATAAATTTCGACTGAGTATCGAGGCGGGTATTCGTTCAGGCAGTTCCGAAGTTCATCTAGAGCACAAGCAGGTTCCTCGTGGAGCGCCCGTCAGGCAGGATACAGCGAACTGGAATGGCACTTCAGACGATGGCGAAATTGAGGCTAAGGTGTTGTCGGAACTGGCTTATTTTCTCGGCGAAACGATTCCTCAGGGTTTTTCCATATCTCAGGGCGCCATGAATATCAGTAGCAGTCGGATCGAATTGCTGCCCGATCGAATCAAGCCAGTGCTTCGCTTGCAACTCGACTTTGATCGGGCCTGGGCCACTGTAGGCAAAGCGCTAGGAGATGCGTCGATTAATATCGACGATCGAGATCGAACCTCGGCAAATTATTATATTCTGTATGACGCTACAGCCAATCAGAAGGCAGGATTTTTCAGTCGGCTTTTTACTGATGAGGCCACGCTTGGCGAGGAAAATAAATATCAGGTACACCTCGAGAGTCATGAAGACGGCGTGCATGTCATCATCAATAAAGATCAGACGAACTTGGCTGATCCATTGGTGGCAGAACGGTTGCTGAAAATCATTAAAGAGCACTCTAGCTAGGAAGTATCACTGCATCGTGCGTATAACATCTCTGGGTAGTGGAAGTCGTGGCAACAGCACGCTCATCGAAGACGAGAATTCTTGTATTCTTGTCGACCTGGGTTTTACCCTGAAAGAGATCGAGCGGCGTCTGCATCGAATTGGAAGGACTCCGCAGGATATCAGCGGTGTATTGGTAACCCACGAGCATTCAGATCATATTAAGGGCGTCGGTGCCTTCTCTCGCAAGCATAAGACCGCGGTTTACCTGACACCAGGCACTTATAGCGCCAAGCTTATGGGCGATGTGCCGAACCTCAACAGAATTAATTGTCACCGCCCCTTTGAAGTCGGTAGTTTGTCTATTGAGCCGGTGGCTGTTCCTCATGACGCCCGGGAACCTTGTCAGTACGTTATTTCCTCTGGCCGAGTCACGATCGGCGTGCTGACGGACTTAGGCCACATTACACCCCATGTCGAACGTCACTACGAACATTGTGATGCCCTGCTATTGGAATGCAACCACGATCTCCAGATGCTCTCTGATGGCCCCTATCCTTATGCGCTGAGGCAACGGGTTGGTGGTATGCGAGGTCACTTGAACAATCAGCAAGCGGCAGGTCTGCTGCAGAAAATCGATTTGCCCCGCTTGCAGCATTTGGTGATTTCCCACATCAGCGAAAAAAATAATGCTAATCATCTTGCTCTTGGGGCTGTCAATGAAGTCTTGCAGGCGGATGCGAGTGGCTGGCAAGGGCGCTTGCAGATTGCAGAGCAAGATACAGGCTTCGACTGGCTCGACATCTCCCCCGCTTAAGAATTTCTAAAAAGCTGTTGCATACTGTCTGAACGTACAGTACTGTACCTGTATACAGTTACCGTGCGCCGCACATGACATTCAACATCCGATAGGGGCAGATCATCATGAAAATCAAACATATTCGGTCCATGGATCTCTGGCTGCTGACGAAGGGTGACAAGGTGCTCTATCGGGGCAAGCTCAATCCCTGGAAGTCTCCTGGCATCATCGCCAGTGTGCTTCGAAGTGAAGGAAAATTATTCCGCTACTTTGGCTAGAGTTAGCTTTTGAGGAGAGGACCTGGCTAGGTTGGGGCTGGAAGGGACTGTGGCATCATCGTGCTGACCGGCATCACCGAAATAGGGCATGACTGGCTTCTCAGTGACTGGCTTCTCAATGACTGGTTTCTCAATGACTGAATTCTCAATGAAAGCGCTCTAAATGACAGGCCTCTCGACGAATCTACGTCCACTTGCGCGAGTCAGCCGTCACGAGTCAACTGTCACGAGTCAACAATGTGTCTTCTACAAGACCCGAGAAAGACTTCCGG
>JABMOJ010000528.1 GCA_013204195.1 SAR86 cluster bacterium | reverse complement strand
GACTAGACTTGCTGAGCTTGAGTCCTTGTCGATCTACCAAAAGTGGAATGTGGGCGTAGTTGACGGGTGGGTACCTTAACGCGGCGCCTAGACAGGCTTGCTTCGGGCTAGAGTCAAGCAGGTCACTGCCGCGAATAACGTGGCTGATGTTTTGGTAGGCATCATCCACCGTGACGGCGAGCTGATAGGCGATGTAGCCGTCTTTGCGCTTGATGATGAAATCTCCGACATCCAGTGGTAGCTTTGCGATCAAGCGCCCCTGGATACGATCATCGATGGCGACAACAGCGGGTGGCACTCGAAAGCGAATCGAATGTGCGGGTATCGAAGGGGCGAAAGGGCGAGATCGACAGGTGCCAGGGTAAATCGGTGGCAGATCTCGACGACTGCAGGTGCAAGGGTAGACCTCGAGTTGATCTTTGAGAGTATCGAGCGCCGTTTGGTAGGCGTCGAGACGTTGGCTTTGAAACAGGGGCGTACCGTTCCAATGCAGTCCTAGGGACTCTAGCTGGCTCATAATTTGAGCCGTTGCATCAGGTCGCTCTCGAGGAGGGTCTAAATCTTCGATGCGCAGTAACCAAAGGCCCTGGTTTTGGCGGGCTTCGAGCCAGCCAGCGAGGGCCACGACAATGGAACCAAAGTGCAATGGTCCCGTCGGTGATGGCGCGAAACGACCGATATAACGCTGTGTCTGACTCATGGGTCGGGCGCTAAAGGCTGGTTAGCCGTGAAGTTGTCGTTCCTTGATTTCATCGAGGGTTTTGCAGTCGATACATTGGGTCGCCGTTGGTCTGGCTTCGAGCCGTTGGATACCTATCTCGATACCGCAAGAGTCACAGTAGCCATAGTCATCTTGGTCGATCAGGTCGATCGTGACATCAATCTTTCTGATGAGCTTACGCTCTCTGTCGCGGGTGCGCAGTTCAAGACTGAACTCTTCTTCCTGGGTCGCGCGATCTGCCGGATCCGGATCGTTAGCCGCGACATCTTTCATATGGTTGACAGTTCGATCCACTTCTTCCATTAGCTGCAATTTCCAGGCAAGCAGGATTTCTTTGAAGTGCCCGCGCTGTTCCTCGTTCATATAGTCTTCGTTCTTTTTACGAGCATATGGCGTGAAGTCAGCGGGTTGTGCGTCTATGCGACGCACGCCGGTTTTCTTAGTGGTTTTCACCGGTTTCTTGGCCGCTACTTTCTTGGTGGCGACGGTTTTAACATTTGTGATGGGGTCTGTCATGGTCACGGTAGGTTCTCGTTGGGCTGCCTTTGGAGAGCCTTTAGATGATGATTTTATCGGAGCAACCGTCGGCAACTCTGGTGCTGCAGCGGCCTTCGCGATCTTCTTGAGTTTTACCGCTTTCTTGGCGGGCGCAGCGGCCTTAGCACTGGGCAGCGATTCGAGTTTCTGTGCTACTTTTGCTTTTGCCGTCGCTTTTGTCGCGGCAGTCTTAGCTGGCGCTTTTGGCGTTGGCTTAGTGATCTTTTTGGCGCTCGATTTCGCTTGAACGGTGCCGGCCTTAGGTTTAGCGCTAGCCTTTGATTTGGCGGGGGCTAGCGCGGCTTTAACCGGCTTCGCGACGCTCTTGGCAATTTTTTTGGTGGCAACAGCTTGCTTAGCCGGAGTCGCAGTCTTCGGCTTAACCGATACCTTTGACTTTGGCTTCTTTGTTGCGGCAGCAGCTTGGCCTGGTGGCGTTTTTTTCGCGACCTTGGCTGCGGCTTTGCTTACCGGCGCTGACTTCTTCGCCGGCTGAGCTGTCGTCGTTTTTTTGGCTTTTGCCGCCGGCGCTGCAACTTTTACTTTGTCAGCGGGTTTGGCTTTTGCGCTATTTTTAGTTTTGGTTGCCATAGTTTGATCCAGTATGCTATGTCACGTAAAACCTAAACAAAATCGAGCGCGAACGTTACCAGAAGACGGAGGAATCTCCAAGCGAGAATTTCGCCCTCATACTGTAGCTTTGATTCGTGTCGTCGATGCCGAGATCCTGAAAAATATTGGGTCAACTTCTGACCCGACAGTGAATTTAGGCGATACTGTTATATCAAACAAGGTGCAGAGCCTTAGCTCAAGCCAGGGATGGGTGGTGAATAATGCTAGTTGTTGAAAATTCGGGTTATGCCCATCGACTCAAAGATATCCAATCGTTCAAGGTCATGAAGCTACTGGCAAGGGCCAATCAGCTCCAATCTGAGGGGCATCAGGTGGTTCATATGGAGGTGGGGGAGCCAGATTTCGAGACACCGGGCGCCATTGTCGAGGCGGGTATTGCGGCTTTGCGCGCGGGGAAAACCAAATACACCGCTGCGCAAGGCATTCCTGAACTCAGAGAGCTGTTGAGTCGACATTACGCAGACGAACATGGTGTTGATGTGGCGCCCTCAAGGATTTTCATTACCGCGGGTAGTTCGGGTGCGCTGTTGCTGGTTTCTGCACTGCTCCTGAATCCCGGTGAAGGCTTGTTAATGACAGATCCGGGGTATCCCTGTAATCGGCATTTCCTCAAGGCCTTCAGTGGTGAGGGTCAACTGGTGCCAGTGACGGCGGCCGACGGCTATCAGTTAAACACGACCTTGGTCGACCGACACTGGCAGTCTTCGACTCGCGGCGTGTTATTGGCGTCTCCAGCTAACCCGACGGGAGCGATTATCGACGAAGATGTGCTTAAGGCGGTCGCCGCGGGTGTTCGGCAACGCGGTGGGCATCTAGTGGTGGATGAAATTTACCACGGTCTGACCTATACCAACCATAAGCCAACCAGCGTGCTCGCCTTTGATCCTGAAGCGTTTGTGATTAACAGTTTCTCGAAATATTTTGGTATGACGGGCTGGCGCCTGGGTTGGTTGATTGTTCCGGAATCTGCTGTATCAGAGGTAGAAAAACTCGCACAAAACCTCTTTATTTGCCCCTCCAGCATTGCCCAAGAGGCCGCGCTAGCAGCATTCAGTGTGGAGGCGCGAGATATTATGGAGCGCCAGCGGGAAGCGTTTCAGGCTCGTCGTGACTTTCTGGTACCGGCGCTGCGGGAAATTGGGTTTGGTATCGAACGCATGCCTGAAGGGGCTTTTTATGTCTATGCGACGATGCCGGCGGGTCTTGCTGTCAGCAGTGAGGCCTTCAGTGATCGATTGCTCGAAAACCACTATGTTGCGGTAACGCCAGGTACAGATTTCGGCTTCTATCGGGCGGATGAACACCTGCGCTTCAGTTACGCACAGCGTCTAGACATGCTTGAGTTGGGCGTTGATCGATTACGTCGTGCTGTTGCCGCTGATGGATTATCTTGAACTTCTCACCGCCGCTTGCTTCCGCGGTTTTGATTAAGCGCTATAAGCGATTTCTTGCGGATATCACTTTGTCGGACGGCTCGGTTAAAACCATTCATTGTCCCAATACCGGATCGATGAAAAACTGCGCCGCAGCCGGTGATCGAGTCTGGTATTCCACGTCAGAGAATCCAAAACGCAAGTATGCTCACACCTGGGAGCTCAACGAGACACAGGCAGGCCATTTTATCGGCGTGAATACCCATCGCGCGAATACGTTGGTTCATGCGGCGATTGACAATGGTGTAATAGCAGAGCTTCAGGGTTACGGCACCATCACGCCGGAGGTCAAATATGGGCAGGAAAACAGCCGAATCGATTTGCTACTGACGCATCACCAGCAGCTGCCATCCTGCTACGTAGAGG
>JABMOJ010000527.1 GCA_013204195.1 SAR86 cluster bacterium | reverse complement strand
GCGGTGTCAACGGCATCATCATGATCCAGCACACCCAGCATCGCCCGAGTCACCGGTGGCGCTGACAAGAGCAACTCCAGGAGCCCAGCGACCATCAAACCGGGCCACAGTGGGAGGGATATCACCCTGGGTTGCCGACCCAACACCCACCCTGCTCGCTTAATCAGCGCTCTGCGAGTCAATGATTCAGGACCCGCCAACTCAACCACATCGCGGCTAGGCTCACCATTAACGCTACTGATAATCGCTGCAATCACATCGCCCGCATAGATTGGCTGCTCAAGGCTGGCAGCATGAAAATCAAGATTGAGACTGCGTCTCGCCTTTTTGGCTAAGGCCCGGGATGCAAAATCGCCCTCCCCCAGCACCATCGGTACTTTAATCATCCGGGCCGGCACAACACCCGCCAATAGCAGTTTTTCGGCTCGCGCCTTCGATGCCAGACAGGCATTGGTTGAGTCAATATGGGCACCGAGGATACTCAGATAGAGAATCCCTTGAACCTTCGTCCCGGCGGTCGCCAACAACAACGCGGCAGCGGCATCTTCGTGTGCCATCTGGAAGGTGTTCGCTCTCGACTCCTTAATAATTCCTGGCAGGTGAACAACGTAATCAACATCTGCCAGAACCGCGGCCAGACTGGCCGCGTTGCCGTAGTCACATTCGACCACCGTGACCAGCCCCCCAACTTCCTGCGCCAGACGCTGACGCGCCGCACTGGATCGCACGATGGCAATTATCTCGTGCTGATCTTTGAGTGTCTTGATCAGGCGTCTACCGAGGTGACCGTTGGCCCCCGTAATGGCGAGTTTCATGAAATGTATTACCTGTATTGTTTTTAATTATGTGAAGATCGACCAATAAACCGCCGCAGTATCGATCATTAATGCGTACAATCAAACTAGGGAGACAATCCCCACAAGCCGCACATCAAGGTTATGTTCACTCACCTCGAGATCTATGCCAGCATAATGACCATACGAGACACCACTGTCACCCCAGAGAATTCGTTAATTTGCAGATGAACAAGTTACCCCTTCCAAATATCTTGAGCGGCTCCAGGCTCGCGCTCGCACCACTGGCATTTTACTTGATCGATTCCCTCATGTGGCGTGCCGCCGCTATCGTTGTGCTCATCGCCGTGCTGACCGATTTGCTGGACGGCTATCTGGCTCGTCGCTTACAGCTTGAGAGTCATTGGGGCGGACTGCTGGATCACAGCAGCGACGCACTCTTTGTGACCATGACGCTGGCGGCATTAGCCACCCAAAACCTGGTCCCCTGGGTTTTGCCCTGCATCGTCATTGGCGCCTTTCTCCAATACGTTCTCGACTCGAAAGCCATACAGGGGCAGTCTCTGCGCGCGAGTCTGTTAGGTCGCTACAATGGTATCGCCTACTTTGTATTGGCAGGTTGGCCGGTCATGCAAAACGGCCTGAACCTGCACCCAGTTGATGATCACTGGTTCCTCTGGGCCAGTTGGGCACTGATTGCGTCGACCTCAGTGTCCATGCTCGACCGTCTAGTCGCGCTGCGGCGCGCCAGATCAGGCGCCCACGCTTAAGCGACCGACTCAGGAAACAGCTCTCGGTTTGCCTTCGGCAAGAAGATGAGACCTATCAGGGCGTTGAAGACAACAAAGAAGGTATGCATCACCAGGGAGAACGCACCCACCTCGGGATATTCCGGAAAGAGCACCGTCCAGAGTAAAAACGCGCCCGCATGAAAGGGCAGCGGCAAGGCTGCCGACAAAAAGATAACCGGTAGAAATGCCAACATCTGGCCAAAATTCACATCAACCTGAAACAAATCTAGGGCCAGAGTATAGACCAACACCGCCATGACCAGATTAGGCGCCTTGAAGGCAATAATTAGCAGGTAATGTTTGAGTCGCGCCTGTCGAAACGCATGGAATATAGGCTTATCCCGAAGGGTTGAAGCCGGAAATATGCGGCCACTGAAATACAATAGGTGTAACGGAAAGTAAGCCAGCGCCACCAGGTAGACACTCATCAAAATCTGCGGCAGCGGCAGTGCCGTTGAAGCTTGCTCGACTAAATCGTAGTAAATCGCCACGCCCACCGCTGAAAACATAAGCAGTTGGTAGATCTCCACCAAACCCAGCATGACCATACTTGACAGGGCTTGCCAAACGGGCACATCGTAACGTCGCAGCAAATACAGGGACATTGCGCCTTTACCCACCTGCTCATTCACAAGGGACAAAATATAGGCACTGGCACGTACGGGCAACACATTGCCCAACTTAATGTCAGGCGCATTAAACCAGCGAATAATTCGCCAAGTCGCGTGAGAGTCCACTAAGAAGAAAAAGACGGAATAAGGGATCATCAACATCAACCAGAACACCCAGT
>JABMOJ010000526.1 GCA_013204195.1 SAR86 cluster bacterium | reverse complement strand
GTCCAGTTGGAAACGCCCGTCTTCGTAGAGCATCATCAAGGCGACGCTCGTGATGGGCTTTGACATGGAGTAGATGCGAAATATCGTATCGTCTTCCATGTCCTTGTCGGCCTCGATGTCCATCTTCCCCTGGCAAGTAAGATGGGCTATCTCGCCTCGCCTTGCCACCAGTGAAATGGTGCCGGGAAGTTTACCTTGCTCGATGTACTCATGGGTTAAATGGTCAATCTTGTAAAGTCTAGCCGCTGACAGGCCAACGTCTTCTGGGGTCATTTGCGTCCGCCTATTGGTCAAACATGATGATATGACGCGCTTCTTGTCCGCCCTTTAAGGCGTCGAGCGCGGCGTTAACCTCTGCGAGCTTGATATGTTTTGATATCATCTGGTCGAGGTGCAGCTTACCGTTGAGATAAAATTCGACGAAGCGAGGCATGTCGATACGGAATCGATTGGAGCCCATATTGGAGCCCTGAATTTTCTTCTCAGAAAGAAAGTCGACGCCGTGCAGTTCTATCATGGTGCCCACCGGAATCATGCCGATAATGGTTGCAGTGCCGCCGGCACAGAGCATCTTGAAGGCCTGTTCGGCAGTGGCCTTCAGGCCAATCGCCTCAAAGGTGTAGTCACAACCGCCACGGGTCAGCTCAAGTACCTCGCCAACGGCATCGCATTGACTGGCATTGATCACATGGGTCGCGCCCATGACCTTGGCCAGTTCGAGTTTTGATTCCACCATGTCGACGGCGATAATAATGCCGGCGCCGGCAATGGCGGCGCCGTTAATGGCGGCGAGGCCCACGCCACCGCAGCCGATGACCGCGACGGTTGAGCCAGGCTCAACCCCGGCAGTATGGAAAACCGCGCCTACGCCGGTGGTGGTTGAGCAGCCGATGAGTGCCGCGCGGTCCATGGGCATGTCTTCACGGACCTTGACCAGAGCATGCTCGTGGATCAGCATCATCTCGGCGAAGGAAGACAGGTTAAGAAACTGGTGAATGGGCTGGCTGTTCTGGATTAGGCGGCTCTCCTCTTCGGCTTTGCGAGAGACCTCCGGGCTCTGACAGAGGGACAGATGGCCCGTCAGGCACTTGTTGCAATGGCCACAAAATGCCGACAAACAGGTGATCACATGGTCGCCTTTCTTGACATAGGTGACATCCGAGCCAACTTGTTCAACGATGCCAGCGCTTTCATGGCCGAGGATCGTCGGTAACATATAGGGGTAAGAGCCGTCCATAAAGTGCAGATCGCTATGGCATACACCGGCCGCCAGTGTGCGGACCAGAACTTCTCGTGGCCCAGGTTTGGAGACCTGGACTTCTTCGATTTCCAGGGGTCGGTTGGTTTCACGTAATACCGCAGCTTTCATGGCTAATCCTTCTTAGAGACTGAGAGTGACACAAATGAACCTGTCTAAAACTAGCATGATTTTGATGCCAATTGCTATGCGTGACGTGCGGCAAAAGGCAGGTAGAATGCGCTGATGTCAGATATCAGCCCTAATCGTGTACTTGTCGCCTTCGGATCGAATCTGGGTGATCGTGAGCGCGCGATCAGTGCTGCGTTGCTTGAACTTGAGCGCCTGAGTGCGGGGTATTTTGCGTGTTCTTCCTGGTGGCATTCGGTGCCGACGCAGATGGCGGCTGGAGCCGGCCAATTTATTAACGGTGTGGTGGCCCTGGACACGCTGCTCGCGCCCTTGGATCTGCTGCGGGCTTTGCAGCGCATAGAGCGCGACATGGGTCGGCCCTTAAATCATGGCGTTAATGAAAACCGGATCCTGGATTTGGATATTATTTGGTATGCAGATCGGGTTATTGAATTGCCTGAGTTGGTGATTCCGCACCTAAGAGCCTTGGAGCGCGGTTTTGTGCTCATGCCTATGTGGGAGTTAATGCCAAATTTGATGTTGCCAGGTCAGACGCGACCGTTGGCAGCCTTGATTGCTGACCTGCCCGCAGGCAGCCTAAGCCGCTGGTCGGCAGTTGAAGATCGAGGTGTCAGGCAGGCATGGATGGCAAGGTGGATCAAGCCGGTTTGATTAAGCCGGTTTGATTAAGCCGGAGCTGTGTTACTCAGGCTTAGTGGGGCGATTTTTTGGGTTGAATGCGGACACAGGAAAGTGAGCTATATTGCTCGACTTAGCTTCGCTGATCTTGCCGGCCCCTTCTTTGGCGACCTCATCAATCCTGACGATTGAGTGCATCGGCACGTAGGTCCTGGCCACGCCCTCGAATTCGGCTTTCAGCTTTTCTTCGCTAGGATCGACCACCAGCTTTGATTTCTCGCCGAAGACCAATTCTTCTATCTCGATAAAGCCATAAAGGTCACTTTGATAGATCTGGCGAGCATAAACTTCAAAGATTTCGCCCTGGTTATAGAAGATGATCTTGAATATAGGTTCGTTCGACATCGCGTCTAAATACTCAGTGGTGTTGAGTCAGTTTTGGTGCAAGTTGACCGAATGTCAACCGAGATCTAGATATGGCCCTCGAATTATCGAATTCAAGGGCCATTCCAGGTTAAATTTCAGGTTCTATCGTCCCCCACTAGTGTCTATAATAGGCTTCCGCTTTATCGGGCGCGATACGCGCCAAGGCAACGAAGTTCCAGTGAGCAAAGTATTTATCAAGACCCACGGCTGTCAGATGAATGAGTATGATTCATCCAGGATGTTGGACCTGCTTAAGGAAACTCATGGTTACGAGGTAACCGAGTCAGAAGAAGAAGCTGATCTGTTGCTGTTGAATACCTGTTCAATTCGAGAGAAGGCGCAGGAAAAAGTTTTCCATCAGTTAGGTCGGTGGCGTAAATTAAAGCTCAAAAACCCTGACCTGAAAATTGGTGTAGGCGGTTGTGTGGCAAGTCAAGAAGGCGCTGCCATCAGTCAGCGAGCACCTTACGTTGATATGATTTTCGGTCCGCAGACATTGCATCGATTACCAGAGTTACTGGATGGTATTGCGGGTTCGACTTCCGCTGTCATCGATATCAGCTTTCCGGAAATTGAAAAGTTTGATCGCCTGCCGGAGCCTTCCGTTGACGGACCCACGGCGTTCGTGTCGATTATGGAGGGCTGTAGCAAGTATTGTTCGTTTTGCGTGGTGCCTTATACCCGCGGCGAAGAGGTTAGTCGGCCCTTAGTCGATGTTTTGCAGGAGATCATTCAGTTGGCCGACAAGGGTGTGCGTGAGGTCAATATGCTGGGCCAGAATGTCAACGCCTACCGCGCCGATCTCGAAGATGGTAGTCAGGCGGATTTGGCGTATTTGATCAGCCTGGTGGCCGAAATTGACGGTATTGACCGAATTCGCTACACAACCTCCCACCCAGTAGAATTTTCAGAGAGTCTGATCGACATCTATGCCGAGGTGCCGGAATTGGTCAGCCATCTGCATTTGCCGGTGCAAAGCGGCTCTGACCGGGTGTTAGCGCGGATGAAGCGGGGTCATACCGTGCTGGAATACAAATCGAAAATTCGACGTCTGCGAAAAATCAGACCCGAACTCAGCATGTCGTCCGACTTTATTGTCGGCTTTCCTGGTGAAACTGAAGCGGATTTTCAGGCCACCATGGACCTAATTGAAGAAATTGGTTTCGATCAGTCTTTCAGCTTCATCTACAGCGCCAGGCCAGGTACGCCGGCGGCAGATTTGCCTGATTCAACGCCGATGGCGGTGAAAAAGGCGCGGCTAAAAATTCTTCAGGACAAAATTAATCAACAATCCATGCGCATCAGTCGCGGCATGGTTGGCAGCCAGCAGACGGTCTTAGTCACTGGTTTATCCCGCAAAGATCCTGGGCAGTACCAAGGCCGCACCGAGAATAACCGGGTCGTCAACTTTTCGGCCGGCGACAAGGACCTCACGGGTCAACTCGTCAATGTGGAAATTACGCAAGCGCTGCCGAATTC
>JABMOJ010000525.1 GCA_013204195.1 SAR86 cluster bacterium | reverse complement strand
TATTTTTCTCAGGTCACATCGTCGCTGTCGCATTTGCGGAGCCGAACGACCCAACCAGGTAAGTTTCAATCTTATCTTTCGCCATGTTATCTGGGTCAGTAAATTGGATTCCAACACCTGGCGTATGCGGGCTCTTGACGCCCTTTTTAGCAATCCAGACAACCTTGCCGGCGACGGGTATTTTTTCCGACTCGTCCATCAAATTCAAGAGAATGAAAACGTCATCACCTAGCTCGTACTCTGTTCGATTCGCAATAAACAACCCACCATTTCGGATAAAGGGCATATAGCAATTATGCAGTACGGCTTTATCCTTGATCGTCAACGCAATCATGGTCTTTTTGGCACCGCCTCTCGCTAAACTGCCCATTCAATATTTCCAAATTGTTGATAGACGAAGTATTGCATCATGGCCTGCTAATCTACAAGGCAGAAATCCACCAATCACTAAAAAACCTCTACCTGCCGGTGGCTCACGGCATCTAGCAGCGCTTCGAGGAGCAGCTGCGGACTGGGATTCGATGTACTGGCGAGTTGTCGGGCCTCCTGCATCAGTCGGTCGAGCAGACGAAACAAAAAATCTTTGCTGACAGACTGACCAATCAGTTTAATACTACTGACCAAATCTTGATTTTTAATTGCGCCGTCAACTTCAGATACCTGCCATCGAAGAGCGTCTGCAACCACTTCCAACATCAAATTGACGACCATCAAGGGATCGTCTGGAGCCAGCATCACATAGGTCTCCGCGGCCGACGATACCGCTGTCAGCAGTGCCGCTAGCCCCTTGGCGATAGTCTGTCGGCGCGCTAGATATTGCTCATCATGATGGTCCAGCACCGCCAGCGGCGCACCGCCAGCGATATTCAGCAATAATGCCAGGTTCTGGTTATCAGGTAGTCGTTCAGCAAGCCACGGCAGCACCAATTCGGGGCTCGGCAGAGCAAAATTAACCCGTTGACAGCGACTTCGAATGGTGGGTAATAGTCTCGCGGGTTGGCGGGTGACGAGCATCATCAGGGTACTACCTGCGGGCTCTTCAAGGCATTTTAGTAGCGCATTGGAGGTCGCGTTATTCATGGTCTCAGCCGGATGAATGATCGCGATTTTCAAACCATTGCGCTGGGCTGTGTGACCCGACCACTCGATCAGAGATCGAACTTGATCAATTTTGATCTGTTTAGAGGTCCCTTCTGGCTGCACGATTCGCAAATCCGGGTGGGTGCCAGCATCGATCAATGCACACTCGGGGCAATCTCCACAGGCTTTTTCCGCAATAGGTGCACGGCATAACAGCAGTTGTGCCATCGCATTGGCGAAATCGCGCTTTCCCAGGTCAGCCTGACCACAAAGCAGCAACGCATGAGGCAATTTATCCTGGCGATATTGGCGTGCGATCTGCTGTCGTGGCAGCGTCTGCCACGGATAAAATTGCGCTCTGGTTACCTGTTCAGGTTGTACGAGATCAGCTTGCGCCATCATTCCCCCCACCATAAACCGGTAAGCTGGTAATCATCTGCCTGACCTGAGCTTGAACTTGGGCCAGAGGCTGGCTTGCATCGATCACCCGATATCGGTCAGCGGTGGCGGCACGATCTAGAAACCCTTGGCGAACCCGCTGAAAGAAGGCAATGTCTTCAGACTCGAAGCGATCCAGCTCGCCCCGCTCAGCAGCTCGCGCCATACCAGCCTCAATAGGCAGATCCAGTATCAAGGTTAAATCTGGCTGAAAATCACCCAGACAAAGCCGCTCAAGATCATTGATCACGGTCATATCCAGGCCACGGCCCGCACCTTGGTATGCATAGGTTGAATCGGTAAACCGATCACAAATCACCCACTGCCCCCTCGCTAGCGCTGGCCATATCAGATCCTGTAGATGTTGTCGTCGAGCGGCAAACATCAGCAACAATTCAGCCAGCGGGTCGACATTTTGCTCGGCTTTATCCAGTAACAGATGCCTGATCCGCTCTGCCAGAGGTGTACCACCTGGCTCACGAGTCGCCACATGCTCGATGCCTTTAGCATCGAGTAGCTCCTCGATATAGCTTATATTGGTCGATTTACCGACGCCTTCAGCTCCTTCAATGGTGATAAATAGTCCGCTCATGACCCCTCCTTATTGAGCGGCACGTTGATTGGCGGCGCACTCTGATAAACATCAGCCCGACCCTCACGCTGAAATTTAGCAACCGCTTCGTTGTGCTCACTCAGCGTTGTCGAAAAAAAACTTCGGCCATCGCCTTGAGCCACAAAGAACAAATAATCGCCAGGTTCAGGCGCAAGTACCGCCTCGATAGC
>JABMOJ010000046.1 GCA_013204195.1 SAR86 cluster bacterium | reverse complement strand
GGATTGCTGGTATTCATGCCCGTCTCGGTCATGCCGTAGCGTTCGACAATTCGATGGTCAGTGGCGGCCTCGAAGGCTTCAAATGTCTGCGGCAGTAGTGGCGCAGATCCGCTGGTAAACAAACGCATCTGGCGGCATGCGCTTTGATCCAGGCCCCCATGTTTCAGCAGGCGAACATAGTGGGTCGGGACGCCCATATAAACCGTCGCCGCGGGCAACGACTCGATGACCTGAGCGGGGTCGAAGTTCGGCAGAAAAATAATCGGGCTGGCGTTAAAGACCGCGAGGTGAGTGGCGACAAACAGGCCGTGAATATGGAATATCGGCAGAGCATGAAGTAGCACGTCGCCGGGTTGCCAGCCCCAGGCCAAGTGCAGTGCCTCGACGTTGGACAGCAGATTATGATGGGTGATCATGGCACCCTTGGGCTGACCGGTGGTTCCCGAGGTGTAGAGAATAACGGCAACATCATCTGCCTGCGTGGCGGGCGTATCGAACGTCATGGCATAGTCGCCAGCGGCCAACTTCTCTGGCAGGCTGCCGCCGCCCTGGCTGTCGAGCGTCGCCACTTGACAGTCATTGTGGCGTAATTGCTTGAACAGGGGTGCAGCATTCGGCGTGCAGATGACCAGTGCGGGTTCGGCATTCTCGATGAAATAGGCGAGCTCTTCCTGCCCATAGGCGGTATTCAAGGGCAGGTAGATGAGTTTGGCGCGCAAGCAGGCAAAGTAGATGAACAGGCACTCAGCGGATTTCTCGACCTGAACCATGACTCGATTGCCGGGTTTGAGGCCCATTTCGGTGAGCAGATTCGCGTATTGGCCGCTGCGGTGATGCAAGTCCGCATAGGAGTGCACCGGCTGGCCGGCAATGTCCTGGATGAAAGTGCCGCCGGCTTGAAACCGCGCATAAAAGCCGGCATAGCAGTTCTGATTGTTGATCCCTTCCTGGCTAGCATCGGACATGCAATGTCTACCTCGTTATTGCTTGGCAATCTCTCGATAAGGTCGGCGTACCCAACCTGAAAACACGATTGCTCAGAATGTTCACTCTTGGGCAGTTTAGAAGATACCGCGGCGTTTTAAATCAAAAAATGCGCCGTTTGTAGACTTCGTCGAGCGCCGGTGGGCGTGGGTTCATTGCGTGGGCCTGCTGGCGCTCGAGCGAAAGATTGCCGCGCCAGGGTGGGGCTTGTCAGTTCTGGCGGGTTCGCATCAGGATGCGATGCTATAATGCGCGCTTATTCAGAAGATGCTTAATAGGTTGTAGACATCATGTTGAAGCGTTGGTCGCCTTTGCGGTTGCTCGGTGTGCTGTTACTCAGCGCGCTGTTACTCGGTGTTCTGCTGTTTAGCCTCAGCGTGCCCAGTTTTTCGGCACCATTGGCGGTGCAATCAGCCTGGGCTCGCGCCACGCCACCGGGAGCGCGCGTGGGCGCAGTGTATATGGACCTGTTTAACCCTGGCAACGTCGCTAAGACCGTTGTGCGGGTTGAAACCGCCGTGGCGCGCACTGCTCAAATTCATCGCACCATCAATGCTGATGGCATGTTGAAAATGCGCTCGGCGATGCCGCTCACCATCGGCGCGGGACAAGGGGTCAGTCTGGCGCCGGCAGAGATGCACATGATGTTGATGGGTTTGAGCCAGCCGCTGGTGGTGGGCTCGTCTTTCAACGTGACCCTAGTGTTGCAATCGGGTGAAGCCTTAACCGTAGAAGTTAAGGTAGGTAGCCCGGGGCAGCTGGTCGCGCCTTAATCGCGACCCTAACGCTTTGCTGAAGGCGGCTTATGGTCGCTCGTGCAAGAGCACGCCTTGGTCGACAAGTGCCTGTACTTGCGGCTCGTCGTAGCCCAGCCAGTGGTTCAGGACGATGCCATTATGTTCGCCCTGGCGGGGCGCACCGCCGCGCACGCCACTGCTAGCGGCAGAAAACCGATAGGGGCTTTGAAACACTCGCCGCGTGCCGCCTTGGCGGTCATCAATGGCGACGATACTTTGTCGATGGGCTAAGACCTCGGAGTGTTCAAGGTAGTCACTGGTGGTGGTGACATTACCCCAGGCGATATTGGCCTTGTCCAATGCCTTAATCAGTTCCTCGCGATCGGTGAAGCTGACCAGAAAGTCGGCCATTGCCCGGCGTCTTGCGTTGATTTTGGTGTCAAGGGAGGCGTCGTCGTTGGTGGGCTCCTGAATGCCGAGAATGCTCACCATTAAGC
>JABMOJ010000524.1 GCA_013204195.1 SAR86 cluster bacterium | reverse complement strand
TTGGCGTGCTCATACTCTTCTAATACCAACACCCCAGCGCCATCACTCAACACAAAACCATCACGGTCCCTGTCCCAAGGTCGACTGGCAATCGATGGATCATCGTTGCGGGTTGATAATGCCCTCATCGCAGCGAAGCCCGCCATGGTGGTCGGCGAGGTTGATTTTTCTGCGCCGCCGGCAAGCATGGCGTCGGCATCACCAGCGGCGATCATACGGGCAGCAAAGCCAATGTTATGGGTCCCCGTTGTGCAGGCTGTCGTAATGGCGATATTGGGGCCTTGCAAGCCATAGAGGATCGACAGATGGCCAGCCACCATATTAATGATGCATGACGGCACGAAAAATGGTGTTACTTTCGTCGGACCGCGATTCGTGACAATATCATGGCAGGCTTCTATCGTCACGATACCGCCAATCCCGGAACCGACTGCAACGCCAATCCGATGGCGATTTTCATCGCTGACGTCAAGGCCCGAATCCCGCATCGCTTGAATACCCGCGACGAGGCCATATTGGATGAAGCCATCCATACGGCGTGCATCCTTCTTGGAGATGTATTCTTCCATGTTGAAATCAGGCACAGCGCCACCAAACCTGACAGGAAAGTCGGTGGTATCGAAGGCCTTGATAGGTCCGATGCCGCTATTCCCTGCGACTAGTCCCGCCCAAGATGGGTCCATGCCGGCGCCCAAAGGGGTCAACATTCCCATACCCGTGATTACAACTCTACGCTTGTTCAAGCTCATCTCCTTGGCCACAGCCAGGCCAACAGGCCTGATCAGACAGAATAGTCAACTGAGTCAGCCACTTGGCTGCAGAGTCACCCCATAACCATTGGACACCCGCTAGCAAAGCAAAAGCCGCACTCACTAGCGTAAGCGCGGCTTTTGAGTTAAAACCAAGCAGACTAGGCGTGGGCTTTAATATAATTGATCGCTTCTTTTACAGTCGTGATCTTTTCTGCTTCGTCGTCAGGAATTTCGGTCTCAAATTCTTCTTCAAGAGCCATGACGAGTTCCACGGTATCAAGGGAGTCGGCGCCAAGATCTTCAACGAAGGAAGCGTCCAAGGTCACTTCTTCTTCTTTAACACCCAATTGTTCACAGACCAATTTACTAACTCGTTCTTCAATTGTGCTCATGTTTTCAGTCACTCCTACGCGTTGCAGACAAGCTGCGCTAGTTTAATGAAATGCTAGTTAACCTATCAAGCTTTTTGTCCACTTGATCAGGTCCTGACATTTTTATTCACTTTTATACATTGCTCTTCGGTTTAGATACCTAGGACAAATACCTTACTTCTTCTTCTTCTTCGTCTACCATAAATGAATCGAGAGTCATTTGGGAGCCAGCTATGCGCTCCAGCTTTTCACCTCAATTCATGTACAATCCGCCATTAATATGTATTGTCGAACCCGTGATATAACCGGCAGTCTCTCCCGCCAAAAATGCCACAAGCGCCGCAACTTCAGCAGCTTCGCCGAGACGACCAGCAGGTACTCTGGACAATAACCCCTGTGTTTGATCTTCGGTTAATGCATCAGTCATGTCTGTCTTGATGAACCCGGGAGCAACACAATTCACTGTGATTCCACGGGAGCCTAATTCGCTGGCCAGGGCACGACTATATCCCTCGACGCCCGCTTTGGCTGCAGCATAGTTACTTTGCCCACCGTTGCCTATACTCGCCACAACCGAGGTCACATTGATGATTCTGCCCCACCGCGCCTTGGTCATCGCCCGCATAGCGGCCTTGCTGACTCGATAAATGGAGCTCAGGTTGGTATTCACCACCGCATCCCATTCATCCACTTTCATTCTCAGAGCGATATTATCCCGAGTGATTCCCGCGTTATTGACCAGCACCAATGGCGCTTCATGAGCACCTTTAATCGCTGCAAAAAACTGCTCAACGGATTCGTCACTGCTGACGTCCAACACATAGCCCGCACCCTGTGCGCCGAGTGTCGTCGCGACGTGCTCGGCACCCGCTTGAGTTGTCGCAGTACCGATAACAAATGCACCTGCCAGCGACAATTCTTTGGCAATAGCAGCGCCAATACCGCGACTCGCACCGGTTACTATGGCGACTTTACCCGTGAGGCTCATTGGCTCAACTCCTCGACCCCTTCGGCTAATGACGCCAAAGAGTTAATACTTAACGATACTAGGGATTTGTCGATCCGTTTATTCAAGCCCGCTAGCACTTTACCCGGTCCGCATTCGACAACTCGAGTCACGCCGGCACCGGCCATCAGCTGGATTGTCTCGGTCCAGCGCACCGCGCTAGTCATTTGTTGCACGAGGTTTTCTCGAATTTTGTCAGGATGTTGGCAAAAATCCGCATCGACATTCTGGATGATCTGAATAGCGGGTGCCCGAAAGTCTACCACAGCCAATTCAATGGCCATCTTCTCTGCCGCAGGTTGCATAAGTACGCTATGAAACGGTGCACTGACCGAAAGGGCCATCGCTCGCTTCGCGCCTGCCGCTTTGCAAGCCTCAATTGCTCGGGCCAGACCGGCATTCTTTCCCGCGATAACCACTTGCCCGGGCGCATTATAGTTCGCCGCTTGGACAACATCGTCTGGTCCGCCGTTCAGAGTGATCTCAGAACAAATCGCGCTGACCTGGGCATCGTCCAAGCCCAGTACCGCCGCCATACTACCCTCGCCGAGGGGCACTGCGGTTTGCATAAATTGCCCACGCAATTGAACCAATTTGATCCCATCGGCAAAATCGATCACCCCTGCCGCCACTAAGGCTGAATACTCGCCCAGACTATGGCCGGCAAGCATTGCGGGTTCCGCTATTCCATCTTCTCGCGCTAAACGCCATAGCGCGATGCTGGCTGCCAACAATGCTGGCTGCGTAAATTCAGTTTGATTAAGCTGAGCTTCAGGCCCATTTTGGACCAGTTGCCACAGGTCATAACCCAGTACCGCAGAGGCTTCCGCAAAGGTATCAAGCACGCTAGCTCGGGTTGCCGCGAACTCGCTCAACATACCAACCACTTGCGAACCCTGGCCTGGAAAGACGAATGCTACTTTATGATCCATTGTGTCGCTTCTCCCATCTCAGTCTGCCACTGACACAACAATACCCCGCGCCAGTGTGTAGCGCGGAGTGGCTGTATGTCGTTTGCCAGAATAGAATCAGACATTGAGTCTATTGTTTGTCGCAATGTACCTCTCCCCGCAGTATGAGACAGGCTCTACCCGGTTAAACGCCCTTGCGGCTAACGATGACGACGAAGAGAACCCGAAGGGGCCTCCACACCGTCAGAGCTCTCAGTCTTCGGCGGTATGAATAACCTTTTTACCGCGGTAAAAACCGTCCGCACTGACATGATGACGACGATGCGTCTCACCGGAGGTTGAATCTTCAGACAATGTTGGTCCCATGAGCGAATCGTGGGATCGACGCTGGCCCCGTCTGGAACGGGTCACCTTACTTTTTTGAACAGCCATTTCTAGCTCCTTATTTGATCGTCTTTGTCACTTACTAAATCTTTACTAATGCTTTTTGAACAAGCCTTCCGTCAAATCAGCAAGCCCGGCAAAGGGCCTATATGTCTCTTTGGTCGGGCTTACCGGCACTACCGGTATGGGGCGCGACTCCGCTACATCTTTCACGGCACATTCCCCTTCTGCATGCCGACCTACCATCGGCATACTTAATATCAACTCGTCTTCAAGAAGATCGACCAGTAAGACCTGATCCTCCAAGCAGATGATCCCATCATCTGCTTCAGCCAACGCCTCCAGAGCAGCCTCTGAGTTGACCACCAACAAACGAATCTCGGCCCTAACCGCAACGGTGGCAGGTTGCATACAGTTTTGGCAAATCATCGAGACCGAAGCTTCAAGGTTGCCAGTGACGAGCCCTCTGCGCTTGTAACCGCGTTTAAACTCAAGCCTGGCGCGCACATCTCCCGTACTATTGTTGAGCAACCCGATTAATCGTTCGAATCTTTCTAACGGGATGGTACCCTCCAATCGAGCGTTATCGCTGACGAGTCGGCGATGATTGATCCGTATTGGTAGGGGGCCTTTAAACATAAGGGGCGCATATTAGGCGTCAGGTCACAGACTGTCAAAAGAAAATTAGAGAGATTCAGTAACTTATGAGCATTTCACAGCAATCCCTGATACTCGCGTCAACCTCTCAATACCGGCGCGAGATACTCGCCAAGTTGACCTTACCGTTTATTCAGGTCCAGCCTGATTTTGACGAAATACCCATTCCCGGCGAAGCGCCAGTGAGCATGGCCGAGCGCTTTGCCGCGGGCAAGGCGCTAGCTGTCGCCAGCGACTCGCTTTATAGCGCATCGGAAAACCTCGTTATCGGCTCAGACCAGGTGGTAGTGGTCAACAACCAGATTCTCGGTAAGCCCGGCAATCTCGAACGGGCTCGCGCTCAGCTACTACTATGTAGCGATCAATGGGTCACCTATACCAGTGCATTTTGCATTGCCTGTGGTGGCGCCATACTGGTTTTGGAACACGATGACTATGCGGTGAAATTTCGTCCATTATCTGGCGCTGAAATTGACCGCTATCTCGCTCTTGAACAGCCCTATGACTGTGCAGGCAGTATCAAAGCCGAAGGACTGGGAATTGCACTCATGGCGGAAACCCGCGGCCAGGACGTCAACACACTTTATGGGCTACCATTGATGCGCCTAGCTCAACGACTTAGGGAACACCAAATAGATCCTCTTAAACAACTTTAGATATACACCTCAACACATTGGTTTTTATACTATTGATTCCATAAATTTCAACATAACAGCATCTGGCTCGGCGCGCACATGGATCGCTTTTTCGCCTTTTTCAAACCCGGGAATACGCAACTCTGCGGCATGAAGCATCAGGCGGTCATACCCAAGCAATCCTTTCAGTTGACGGTCGAGCAGCTCATTGCCGTACTTATCATCACCGACAACGGGATGCTTAAGGTGTCGACAATGAACCCGGATCTGATGAGTCCGACCGGTAATCGGCCTGACAGCTAACAAACTGTAGGTCTTATTTTGCCGCGTGACATCCACCTCAGTCAGCGACGGCTTGCCATCTACCGCGACCACACAAACACCGCCCCCCCCTTTTAGGGTGTCTTTGCGGATGGGCACATCAACATGCTGGCGGCGCTTGGGCCATTGACCATGTACGATAGCGACATAATGTTTCTCAAATCGCGTTTTCTCTCCTTCCGACTTACTTCGCAACAGCGCTTGCAGTCGCCGCAGATGACTGCGTTTTTTGGCGATCATCAGACAGCCAGACGTGCCTCGATCTAGCCGATGCACCAACTCCAGTGACTTGTCTTGAGGCCGCAATTGGCGCAAACCTTCGATGACGCCGGTGCTGATACCGCTTCCACCATGCACAGCAAGCCCCGCCGGCTTATTAATAATCAACATTCGATTATCTTCGTATATTATTGAATTATCTAATATATTTATTAAATTATCAGGCATTCGAACAGGCTCGCTGGGATCAGCCATCCTCACTGGCGGAATCCGCAGAAGATCGCCGCCCTTAACTCGCGTATCCGCTTTGACACGGCCACCGTTAAGGCGCACCTCGCCTTTACGGACGATGCGATAGATTCTGGATTTCGGCACGCCCTTCAGCAGTCGTATCAAAACATTATCGACCCGTTGCCCTTCAGAATCGGCATCAATCTCTACTACTTGGACTGAATCACTCATGGAACACTGTTCTCAATTGACAAAAACAAAAAAGTTATAAGGCTTTGACCTACATGGATTAATTGCTATGATTGCGAGCGGTTACGTCTGAACTCCCTTATCATGCAGACGTCCGCCCGCTTGTGATGATGATCACGATACTGTGATCAAGTACTTTAGATTACATTAGTGTGACCTGATGTTAGCGTGATTCCGTCGACCTGATATTTCCACTCCTTCAGCGCTTACGACTCAGACTAGACTTCAGGAATAATCCTGGCAGATTCGTCGTTGAATTAAAAACGATCAAACTGACCCAGAAGTAATCCACAAGGGCAAACCCAGGGTTAATTTAATTGAGAATATCTCACAGTTGAATTTATACATTTTCAGCACCGGAACTCCGGTTCCGAATTGCGGTCTTCTACACCAGCTATGCCTGAACCTGGCTTTTACCTAGTTCACGACATAGCCTGTAGTGACGCGCTAATCGGAAAAAGGATTCTACCGCTGAAACCATACTAACCGCGGAAACCACATCGCGAACCAGACTCATCAAATCAGTTTATTGATGTTTTATTGTTACTGGCTTTATTGTTTCTAATAGAGGACTTCGACTACCCGTTAAACACACGTAAAGACTCGTGGTTAATATCAATCGGTCACCCCTAAAACCAGCGGGGATATTAACATGAACGGACGTACAAGAACGTACAATAAACATTTATGGAGACCTGCTTTAGTTTTTAAACAACGGTACTTACCAAGATAGATTTGACGATTTGCAGGTTTGCGGCGCAGGAACGCCTCGAATAAGTGATATCGTAATGAAAAGAATGCTAATTAACGCGACCCACAGTGAAGAACTGAGAGTCGCCATGGTCGATGGCCAACAACTGTTTGACCTAGACATAGAAAATCGCTCCAGAGAGCAAAAAAAGGCCAACATCTATAAGGCGCGAATTACTCGGGTAGAGCCGAGTCTTGAAGCAGCCTTTATTGATTTCGGGGCTAATCGACACGGCTTTCTGCCGCTGAAAGAAATCTCCCGCGAGTACTTTACTGGCGCTGGCGCCAAGGGTTCCGGCCGGGTCAACATCAAGGATGTTGTCAAGGAAGGGACTGAAATCATCGTCCAGGTTGAGAAGGAAGAGCGTGGCAATAAAGGTGCCGCACTCACAACCTTCTATAGCCTGGCCGGTCGTTATTTGGTTTTGATGCCGAATAACC
>JABMOJ010000045.1 GCA_013204195.1 SAR86 cluster bacterium | reverse complement strand
TCGGGCCGCGTAGGTCGGGCCGCGCAGGTTGAACACCGTGGGACGAGTCATACCGGGCCGACAGATCGAAAGCGGAAATCGCCACTGGCCGCAGACTACTGTCGCCAGAGTCTGACATCAGAGATGAGCACGTCGCTGTGGGACCGGTACGGATTGATGTCAATGCCTCCGCGCCGGGTGAATCGCGCTTGGACGGTTAACTGCTCGGGCTTACACCGATTCATAATATCGATAAAAATTCGCTCACCAATCTGTTCCGCAAACTCAGGATGTTCCCGGAACGACACCAGATAGCTCAGCAATCCCCGGTGGCTAATGTTACGCCCGTGATACTGAATCACGACACTGGCATAGTCTGGCTGGCCCGTCAGCGGGCAGAGAGACTTGAATAGGTGGGTATAAAGCGACTCACGAACAATCGTATCACTGACGATTTCCAGGTGATCAGGATTCCAGGTGTACTCATTCATCTCAGCATCAAGGTTATCCAATGACTGCCCCACGAGGATGCCAATGCCATGCTGTTGAACCTGGTCCGGCGAGAACAATGTGACGCTCACGGGTCCTCTCGCCGCCAGAGTCAAATCAGCCTCCAGAGTATTGATCACCTCGGCCCGCCGCTCAAAATGCGTACCCGAGTAGGAACCCAAGTAGAGCTTAAGCGACTTTGACTCAATAATATTAATCGACTTGGCAGGCACCTGGATCTGGGCGACGGCCACTTCAGGACGACCGCGGCTGTTCAGCCAGCTAAACTCATAGGCATTCCAGACATCGACTCCACGAAACGGCAAAGCATCAGCCGAAAGACCGAGTAGTTGTCGTTGATTTTGACGGGGAATCGATTCCAGCAACGACGGCCTATAGCTCGTCACGTACTCTACGCTTTTGTTGTAGTGCCCCCCGATTTTCTCTGGGAGGACGGTTTCATCGGCCATTGGCTTGATGCTCACACTTGATTTAATCTCGCATGTTCACGTTTCCCGCAAAACTTTGCAACGTTTCCAGACTCACGGCATGGAATACTGCGCCATCGGTCACTTTTCTAAACTTTAGGCAGTTCACCCCCCCGGCGCCTCTAAATATCGGTATACTCGGGTTTTTTTCACAGGCTAATATCGTGCTTCGATTCACCAAAACGCTCATCGTCGGTGGCATTCTGCTACCGACTCTCGCCCAAGCCAACATCCTCGAGGAAGTGGTCGTGACCGCCAATCGTGCTGACCAGACCATCGCCGAGGTGAGCTCGAACATCAGCGTTATTACAGCCGATGATCTCAGGCGCATTAATCCAACGCACATCAACGAGGCCATGCAACGGGTCGCAGGCGCGTGGATCAGCCGAGGCAACGGCCAGGAACATCTCACCGCCCTACGCTCCCCCGTATTAACAGGCGCAGGCGCCTGCGGGGCTTTTCTGATGGCCCAGGATGGCATTCCTTTACGCGCCAGCGGCTTCTGTAACGTTAATCAGCTGTTTGATGCCCACTCGGAGCATGCCGGCGGCATAGAGGTGATCAAGGGGCCTGCTAGCGTAGTCTATGGTGCCAACGCTATGCACGGCATGATCAACATTCGCACGCCAGCCATCGACGGCGGTTCTGGCGCAGGCCTTGAAGCCGGCCCGCACGACTACTACAGGACCTCGATTACCCTGGGCCAACCTACCTGGAGGTTGGACTTCAACGGTACCACCGACGGCGGCTACAAAGACGCATCTGGCTTCGACCAACAAAAACTGTCTGCCAAGGCGCTCGGTCAATGGCTTGGTTTCAGTGCCACCACAGGGTTATCTGTCACCAACCTGAATCAAGAAACATCAGGCTTTATTCAAGGACCGCAGGCGTACAAAGACAAAAGCCTGGCGAAACAGAACCCTAATCCCGAGGCTTTCCGCGACAGTCGTAGCGCAAGAATCTACAGCCGCCTGGAGCGACCACTAAATGCCGGCAAACTGGTCCTGACGCCTTATGCTCGCGATACGAAGATGACATTTATCCAACACTTTTTGCCGGGCCAGGCATTGGAAGAAAATGCCCATACCAGCATTGGAATCCAGAGTGCGT
>JABMOJ010000523.1 GCA_013204195.1 SAR86 cluster bacterium | reverse complement strand
GCCACAGCGCGATGACATCGCCGACATCGGCATCCCCGATATCGGCAATCGACAGCGCGGGGGCAAGTTGGTTCAGGTAGTAGGCAGTCCAGAGTCCCGTATAGCCTGCACCAACAATGGCGATATCTACCTGTGCGGGTAGCGTCTCAACGGGCGCTGGCAGCAGGGACGCTTGAAGGGAATCGAACCAGAAGCTGCCGTTATCAAAATGTGCCTGCATATCATGGCCTAGTGGGGTTTTGTCTCAAGATATCCCAAAGGCGCTCAGCCCGCCAGTCCAGGGCCCCCTAACTTCAACCACCCGCAGCAGCTAGCGGTACTTGAACACCGGATCCTCAAGGTCGATCTTCGGCAGTTCATCTTTCTCGCGCCAGTAGTCCTGGGTGTGCTGCCACTCGGGCTTGTCACCGCGCTTCGGCATCAGATGCATCGATCGCAGCAGATAGCCCGGGTTGAAATTTTCCGGATCGATCCATTCACGCAAGGGCATCTCTGCATCCTCAGGTCGCAGTGCTGGGACCACAGATTGATAACCTTTAGCCGCCATGAAGTTCAGCAAGCGACCGACGAAGTCGGCGATGATATCTACCCGTAATGTCCAGCTGGCGCGGAAATAACCGAAGATCCAGACCATATTGGGCACACCGGTAAACATCATGCCTCGATAGGTGACCGTCTCAGCGAAATCCACTGGTTGATCATCCACAGAGAAGTTAATACCACCTAACACGCTGAGGTTGAAACCCGTCGCTGTCGCGATAATGTCTGCTTCCAATTCTTCGCCAGACTTCAGCAGAATACCTTTTTCTGTGAAGCACTCGATCTCATCGGTGACCATAGAAGCCTTGCCCGCCGCGATTCCCTGAAAAATATCACCATTAGGCACGAACGCAATTCGCTGCCGCCAGGGTCGGTAGGTTGGTGTGAAATGTTTCTCAATGTCATATTGATCGCCGAGGAAGGCGCGCACGCCATTCAACAGTTCGGCTTTGACCACTTCGGGCTCTTCAAAGGCGCGGCGGGTGAATTCCGCCTGATTGCGAAGGATCTGGCGCCGCGCAATTTCATGAATCCAGGACTCATCAACTTCCAGCTCTCGCAGCGTATCAGCGAGTTCATTTTCATTGACGCCCGGAATAAAGTAGGTGGGTGAACGCTGCAGCACCGTGACATGACTGCAATCGGCGGCGATAGCCGGCGCCAGCGTGGCCGCTGTGGCGCCCGAACCGATAATCAAAACATGCTTGCCTTTGTAATCCAGGTCTTCTGGCCAAGTCTGAGGATGGACAATCTGGCCCTTAAACTCGTCCATGCCCTCCCATGCCGGCGTATAGCCTTTGGCATGTTCATAGTAGCCTTGGCACATCCAAAGAAAACTCGAGGTAAAGCGCACGGCCTCTCCAGTATCTTTGCGCGTACCCTCCAGTGTCCAGCGCTGTTTCTCGCTAGACCAGTTTGCGGCAGAGATATGGTGCTGGTAGCGAATATGCGCGTCGAGCTTGTTGTCTTCGATCACCTCACCCATATAACTGAGTATTTCATCCCGGGTCGCAATCGGCGCACCGACCCAAGGCTTGAACCGATATCCAAAGGTGTATAGATCACTGTCGGAACGGATGCCTGGGTAGCGGTGCATCTGCCAGGTACCCCCAAAGCTCTCCAACCCTTCGACGACCAGAAAGGTCTGATCTGGGCACTGGTCTTGCAGATGATAGGCCGCACCGACGCCAGAAATACCAGCCCCCACCACAAGTACATCAAAATGCTCGACTGCGGGTTGTACCGCACTGGCTATCAGCTTCTTTGCTTCACTCATATCACGGGTCACACAGTGGCTAATGGGTAGGTTCACTGTGCCGCAGCCCGTCATCGTGACATTGACTCAGGTCAAAGTGTCGTGGGAAACCCGCCAGGCTAGTGCCGGACCACCCTCAGCCTGCTGCGATTAGACTCGCGATATTGAGCCTGGATTCTAGGCATCCAGCAGTGCCGCATCGAACTGCAATACGCCCCGCTTCAGCAGCTCTGTAACATCGCTGGCACCCATAGCCAGCCAATCTGCCAGCACCGCCTGATTATGCTCGCCACGATGAGGGGCCGGTCTGCGCACGCCACTCTTGGCTGCCGAGAATCGATAAGGTGACTGCGTAATAGGTCGGGTACCACCGGCCCGGTCATCGATCTGAACAATACTGCCGCGCTCATGGATGCTGGTCTGATCCCGGATATCTACCGGGTCGCGCACCAGACCCCAGGCAATATTCATCTCACTCATCACGCGACTGAAATGCTCACCATTGGTCAATTCTCGAAAAAATGCCTGGGCGACGAGTTTTCGCGTGGCAATTTTTTCCGCCAGCGTCATATCAACGGTCGTGGGATCAACAACACCCTGGCCGCTGGTCAATAACTTCCATAACAAACGAAAGTCAGTAGACAACAACACCGGCCCCAGTGGCGAATCCCAGACGGCATTAGGAAGTGGCGCTGTGTCGTGGGAATCTTCAAGATCATATTGCAATTGATCGTCGGTGGCCGTGGTCGCGTCCACCATAGCAATATCGATATGCTGTCCCAGCCCGGTGCGCTCACGCAGAATCACCGCCGCCAGAATGCCAACCAATCCATGGAGTGAGGCATTCGTGTCGGCTACTGACAAGGGTAGGTCACTATACGGTGCGGCATTGCGTTCCGCGTGGCGATGCAGCAGACCGATCTCCGCATGCACAACCGGTGCATACGCCGGCCGGCGCAATTCAGCACCCTGATGACCGAAGCCGGAAATCGACAGCATGATCAAGCGCGGATTAATGGCCTGCAAGGTCTCATAACCAATACCCAGTCGCTGCATGACATCCGGTCGATAATTTTCAATCAGAATATCGGCCTGCGCCACCAGGTCACAGACCAGCTGCACCGCCCCTTCCGCCCGCAAATCCAGACAGATATTCCGCTTACCCGCATTCTGCTGGTGGTAGTAGCCAGGAACCCCGCCAATGACGCGCCCCCAGTGACGAGTCACGTCCCCTTCGGGCGGCTCCACCTTGACCACTTCAGCCCCCAGATCGCTGAGCATTCGACCCGCAAAAGGACCCGACAGCACTCGGGAAAAATCGAGGACTTTCAAACCGGATAAGGGGTAATCCATCATGATTCACCATTGAGAACATTGACGGACCAGCATAGAAAATTCCTCCAAAAATAGCGATAGCGCCATCGAGATGCCGGTTCGCATGATCTGTACTTTCCCGCAAAGAACCCGTTTAATGCTTGCCAGAAACCTTTGAATCGCCGTGTCACATCTGGAGAACAACATGGAAAACCGTGTACTTATTGATATTCAAGACCATGTCGCGCATGTCCGTTTAAACCGCCCGGACAAGATGAACGCCCTGGATGATGCCATGTTTGCGGCCATCGTTGATGCCGGCGAGCAACTCAAGGCGAACAAAGACATCCGTGCCGTGGTGTTGTCAGGTGAGGGCCGGGCCTTCTGTGCGGGTCTGGACATGGGCAATTTCGCGAATATGGCATCAGGCAATCCCGATGCCGCGACGGCAAAGTCAGAGACCCCAACCGATACCCTGGGCCGACTCGAGCGTCGCACCCATGGCCTGGCGAATCGGGCCCAGTACACCAGCTGGGTCTGGCGTGAGTTACCGGTGCCTGTGATCGCCGCACTACATGGCGTGGCCTTTGGTGGCGGCTGTCAGATCAGCATTGGTGCGGATATGCGCTACGCTGCACCCGGCACAAAAAT
>JABMOJ010000522.1 GCA_013204195.1 SAR86 cluster bacterium | reverse complement strand
GGGTCTTTGCACTGGGTTTTAGCACTGGGTTTATGCACTGGGTTTAAGCACTGGGTTTAAGCACTGGATCTAAGCACTGGGACTAAGCGCTGGGTTTAAGCACAGCGCTAGGTGCCTCATTCCGCAATCAGGGTTGAATTGTCGACCCGTCAATGGGTATGCCACGTATGCGAGCACTAAAAGCTACCAGTATCTTGACCGCCATCGTGATACTCGTCGGCGCTGGCCTGCTGGTTTCGGGACTGGGTCAGGCTCTGTTGTTCAAAGCCTATGGCTTCTACGCCGCCCCCAGTCCGGCTTTTACGGGTCAAGGCGTGGTCGCCGCGCCGGACTATGGCCACCGAGAATTCTGGGCGGCACTACCCGGCATGGAAGATCCCGCAGATCTTGTCCCCGACGGGATAGCGCCTCTGCTCCAGGGTCGGGCTGAAGTTGATACTTTCTTTATTCATCCAACGGGCTTTTTAAAATCATCGAGCTGGACTTCGCCACTGGACAAGCATTCGGCGACGGAAGAAAACACCGCCTGGATGATGGCAAATCAAGCCAGCGCCTTTAACGGTTGTTGCGATGTCTATGCACCACGGTATCGCGAAGCAACGATTTTCGCCTATATGCAATCCGCCGACAAACGCGATGCTGTATTAGATTTTGCCTACGAGGATGTGAAGCGCGCCTTCATCTTTTATCTTGAGCACGACAATCACGGCAGACCCTTTATTATCGCCAGTCATAGCCAGGGCACTCATCTTGCGCAACGATTACTCAGCGACGTGATCGATCAGAGTGATCTTTACCAACGCATGGTCGCCGCCTATATGATCGGCGCCTATGTGATACCGATTTCACCTGCGTGGCTGTCGTCCCTTAAGCAAATCAAACCCTGCCAGAGTGCGACTGACTTGCACTGTGTCATACACTGGGACACGGCGGCGCAGGGCACTGACCCCATCGAGAGACCCGCAGCCAGCCTATGTACCAACCCATTAACCTGGCAGGTCAGCGAAACTGCCGCAGGCCCTGAACTCAACGAAGGTGCGGTCGTACCTGCGGGAAAATACAATCTGGATTTCGGCAAAACCGAAGATCTAGCCACTGGCCAGCAACTGGTTGAACTCAGCGCACCCCAAGTCGCGCGCACCGGCGCTCAATGTCGGGACGGCACCCTGTTCGTAGCCAACCAAAGTGGGTCCGCATTTTTGGCTATGAGATCAGATAATAACGGCAACTACCACGGTCTCGACTACGCACTGTTTTATATGAACATCCGCAACAATGCCATATTAAGAGCACAGACTTTTATCGACAATCAGGGCTGATCATCTAATTTCGGGTTACGATTGCCCGCCCAGTCAGTATGAAACATTTGTCCTCTGGGCCGATCGATACGTTCATAGGTATGGGCACCAAAGTAGTCTCGTTGGGCCTGAAGAAGATTGGCCGGTAAACTGGCACTGCGATATCCGTCGTAATAAGCCAGTGCCGCTGAAAACCCTGGGGTTGGAATACCCAACTCAGCCGCCTTCCCCACCACTTTGCGCCAGCCCGATTGAGCTTGATTGATCGCATCGCGAAAAAATTCATCCAACAATAGATTCTCAAGCGCCGGATTGTTATCAAAGGCCTGCTTGATATCACCCAAAAACGCACTGCGAATAATGCAGCCGCCGCGCCAAAGCAGGGAAATAGAGCCGT
The DNA here is from genome assembly GCA_013204195.1 of SAR86 cluster bacterium. GTDB lineage: Bacteria > Pseudomonadota > Gammaproteobacteria > Pseudomonadales > Azotimanducaceae > UBA4582. Next base: position 6,532 of record JABMOJ010000522.1, on the reverse strand, counting down.
AATTCAACTGCCAGCCATACGCTTTGGCGGCCTCTCGCATCAGCATAAAACCTTGGGCATAGGACATGATCTTAGCGGCATACAGTGCATCGTGTAGATAGGCCGTAAATTCCTCAGCCTGACCAATCAATACCCCATTCGGGCCAGGGAGAAATGCCGCCGCCTTGAGTCGCTCAGCTTTCATGGCCGACAAACACCGGGCAAATACCGATTCGCCAATCAGGGTCAACGGAATGCCCAACTCCAGCGCATTGATTCCAGCCCACTTGCCAGTACCCTTTTGCCCCGCACGATCGAGAATACGCTCCAGAGTTGGGCCTTCGTCATCGACAAAATCGAGTATCTTCGCCGTAATCTCAATCAGGTAGGAATCCAGGACGCCCGTATTCCAGCGACCAAACACCGCCGCCATCTGCCCCTGACTAAGGCCCATGCCACGCCGCATAAAATCATAGGCTTCACCAATCAGCTGCATATCGCCGTACTCAATACCGTTATGCACCATCTTGACGTAACGGCCCGACCCACCAGCGCCGATCCAATCACAACAAGGCTGATCATCGACTCGAGCCGCTATCGCCTGAAAGATCTCTTGCACCTGAGGCCAGGCGTCAGGGTTACCCCCCGGCATGATACTGGGCCCCTGGCGTGCCCCCTCCTCACCACCAGAGATACCTGTGCCGACGTAGAGAATACCCTGACTCGCGAGTTCCGCCATACGGCGACTGGTGTTGGTGAACAATTCGTTGCCGCCATCGATCACAATATCACCTGGGCTGAGATGGGGTAATAATTGCCCAATCAGTGAGTCCACTGCGTCACCAGCCTTCACCATCATCATCACCCGCCGAGGCAATCGAAGACCAGAGACCAGGCTTTCAATCGAGTGAGCACCGATGATTTGCGTATCCTTGGCACTACCCGCGAGAAATTCATCCACTCTTGTCACGGAACGGTTGAACACCGCAACCGTGAAACCATGATCATTCATATTCAGCGCGAGGTTCTGCCCCATCACCGCCAGACCGATCAGGCCAATATCAACTTCCAACATAGCAATTCCTTTTGCTCTATTGTTAATTCATGGGACGCTTCAACGCAGTAATGATAGCGTTCAACTCAGCGAGTCTGCCTGCCACACATCAACAGCATTGAAGCGCTCTAGGTACAGAAGGTCATTAGCGTCTTCCACTGGCTGTTGCAAATTGCACCGATCAATAAAACCGCCCATCAGCGATAATTTTGCGGTGTAGCAAGACAACAGCGCCATTCACAGCCCAACGAGATGCCGCCTGTAGGCAGCCACTAAACCAAGCAATAGCTGCGACAGATCGCCCATGCTGTGGTCAACAAAACCAGCAGCAATGGCCATGCCTGTGCCTCATCTGCGCCACAAGTATAGGCGAACTCGTAGTCACCTTCACTGCGCATTCCTCCTCCGTTGCCTCAGCACCCGTAGGCCAAGAGTGGAACTGCCACTCTTGGCCTACGGCGAACCACTCAAATCCATATAGGCTTGATATTGGCTCAAATAAACATTGCCGGTGAGGTGCTCCAGAAAGCCCGTGTCTTTGATGTGATCCATCACCGGCCCCTTGACCTCAGACAGGTGAAAGGCAATGTGCAGGTCTCGCAAATGCCCATTGATCGCCTCCAGCACTTCAAGCGCGGAATAATCGATCGTGTTACAGGCACTGCACATCAACACTAGGTGGCGAACCTCGGAATTATTCTCCAGCGCACTGTGAATGTATTCCTCCAGATAACCCGCATTGGCAAAAAACAGATTCTCGTCTACCCGCAGGGATAATATTTCAGGTCGGGTCGAGACCTTATGCCGCAAGATATTTCGAAAATGTTCAGTACCTTCTATCAGACCCACCTCGGCAATATGAGGCTTCGACGTGCGGTACAGATACAGACACAGCGACACCAGCACCCCAGCTGCAACGCCAGCTTCCACGCCAAACACGAGGGTGCCCAAAATGGTCAAGGCAACGGCATAAAAGTCGCTTTTTGAGAGCTTCCAGGTTTTCGTGATGATCGATACATCGATCAGCCCTGTGACCGCCACAATGATTGTTGCCGCGAGCGTCGCCTGCGGCAAATAAAACAGCACCGGCGTCAGAAACAAGGAAGCCAGGGCGATGCCAATGGCCGCCAGAATGCCGGCAAGCTGCGTACTGGCACCGGCATCAAAATTTACCACCGAGCGCGAAAAACCGCCGGTCACTGGGAAACCTCCAGAAAATGACGAAGCCAGGTTAGCGGCACCCAGACCCACTAGTTCCTGATTGCCATCAACCCGCTGGCCGCGCTTTGCGCCCAGGGTTTTACCGACGGATATGGACTCGACATAGCCAATAATCGAGATCGCCATGGCAGGCACAATCAACAGTTCCACCATGGCCAACGAAAACACCGGCAGATGTAAACTCGGCAATCCAGCTGGCACCTCACCGACGAGCGCAACGCCCTTGGCATCCAGATCAAAAATCACAGCGCCAGCAATGGTGACGATAATGCCTAGTACCGGTGCTGCCTTGGCGACCAGCTGAGCCGTGTTCAAATCCATCCCCAATTGCGCCATCAGTCCGGCGGCGCCGCGCCGCGCCCAGAAGAGAAAGCAAACCACCCCAACACCCACGGTAAGGGCGTAATAATTCACATCTGGCAGGTGCTGCAGCAGCGACATCAAGAGTTCGAAGAAGGTATCACCCTGGGCTTTGACGCCAACAATATGCTTCATCTGGCTCAGGGCAATGAGGATACCCGAGGCCGTGATAAATCCTGAGACCACCGTATGGGACAAAAAATTGGCGAGAAAGCCAAGCCGTAAAACGCCGAGGGCGATTAAAAATCCACCAGAAAGAAACGCCAACAAAACTGCCGCGCTCACATAATCGCTGGAACCTGTTTCAGCCACCTTGCCAAGGGCCACCGCGGTCATCAATGAGGCAATGGCTACAGGACCGACTGACAAGGTACGACTGGTACCGAAGATCGCATAGGCCACTAGCGGCAGAATACTCGCGTACATTCCCACTTCCGCTGGCACGCCTGCGAGCAGCGCATAGGCCAGGGATTGAGGAATCAGCATGACGGTCACCACCAGCCCCGCTATCAGATCACTGAGCATGGACTCACGGTTATAACCACGCAATGAGCCTACCAGCGGAACTGCGGCTAACAGGGGCGAGAATTTCATTCGTTGCGGCCTAGGTCAACCACTCGCGCCCCTTGAGCATCAATTGCCAATAGACCATCGGTAACGCGTAGGTCTTCAGCATCCAGGCGAGCCGAGTCGGCCGCGCGCCATTGTTCAACCAGGCGGGAAAGGTGGGTAACAATTTGCCCCCGTAGCCGAACTCAGCGAGCACAATTTTGCCCCGCTCAACGGTCAGGGGACAAGACCCGTAACCGTCATAGCTTGCGGTTAACGTCCGCGCCTGCATGGCGCTGACGAGATTGTCAGCCACCACAGGTACCTGCTTGCGAGCAGCCGCCATGGTCTTCGCGTTCGGTGCATTCATCACATCACCTAAGCCCCAAATATTATCGAAACGCTGATGCTGCAGGGTCGCTTGATCCACATCAAGCCAGCCATTGGCATCGGCCAACTCGCTATCCTTAACGAAGTCAGGCGCACATTGCGGTGGGCAAACATGCAGCATGTCGAATTCAACACAGGTCTCTTGCGACTCGCCGGCGGCATCGTTATGCCTAAACCAAGCCTTTTGGTTTGCACCATCGACCTTAACCAACGTTTGTTGAAAGTGCAGTTTGGCCTGATATTTTTCCACATACTCCATCAGTGCCGGCACATAATGGGCAACGCCAAACAGCGCAGCACCGGCATTGTAGAAATCAACATTGATATCCTTGAGCACGCCACGGCGAAACCAGGCATCGGCGGACAGATATAGGGCTTTTTGCGGCGCGCCGGCACACTTGATAGGCATGGGCGGTTGGGTAAACACGGCTCTACCGCCCTGCAAGGTATTTACCAACTCCCAGGTATAGGGCGCCAGGTCGTAGCGATAATTTGAAGTGACCCCATTTTTGCCCAGAGATTCCTCAAGCCCCGCTACAGCAGACCAGTCAAGCTTTAGGCCTGGGCACACCACAAGTTGCTGGTAGCGCACAGTCGCGCCATTATCGAGACTGACTTGGTTGTTTGCCGGATCGAAACTCACCACCGACTGTTGCTGCCATGTCACCCCCGCCGGAATCAGATCTCGAGTCGCACGCCGCGTACTTTTTGGGTCAAACACGCCCGCACCGACCATAGTCCAACCCGGTTGATAATAGTGCTCACTTGATGGATCAATCAGGGTGATATGCAGTTGTGGCTCGCGTTTTTTGAGGCTGGCTGCCAGCGCAATCCCGGCGGAACCCGCCCCCACAATCACAACATCGTGACGGGGTCTGTCAACCACACCACTGACTTGCGCCTGCTGCAGAAAACCGCTGACATCAAAGCCCGTGGGCGAAGTCTCACTTGCTATCGCCGCCAGCGATCTTCCTTGATTCAGTTGGCTCGCTGCCCAGATATTGGTGGAACGATTACCCGTTCGACAATAGCCGTGAATTTTCTTGCCCGTGGCAATCAAGTTTCCGAGCTCATCGACGAGTTCACGGGTCAGATCAGCGGGTTTGAATGCCAACTGAATAGCGACCATGCCCCGCGCTTTCGCTGCCGCCTCAATCTCGGCAAAAGACGGTTGATCCTCAGCCTCCTGGTCCGGTCGATTACACACCAAAATCTCAACGTGAGCGGCGGCCAATGCGTCTAAATCATCGATCGACAACTGGGCTGAAACGGAAAATTTTTCATCGAGCTTTTGGATTTCCACCGCCGGTCTCCTGATTTATAGGTGAAGAATTCATAGATAAAAATTCATGCTAAAGGTTATACCAGTTATTCTGTGGCATCGCACGACTAACGCAACCCAACAGCGATCTGTGCCGGCACACAGGAGGCGACATAAAGCATCTGCGGGGCCGTCGATCAAGCAACTGCAGCCAGCTCAGCTTGTTAGCCATTGATCGGCTGATCAGCCTGGCTCATCTCTTGAATCTCAGCCAACCATGGATATCATTCCGGGATCCCTCTAAGCTCAGAGCGCCAGCGACACTGGCTCAGTTAACTTAACGACTCTTAGTGGTCAGATAGAGGGACTCCGCACCATGTCAGACAGGCCATCGGCGAAGACAATGTCAGTCAAAAAAACCGTGCTTCGAACCGTCGGCCAACTGGTCTTGCGCCTTTTAACGACCATCGATACGGTCGCCTATGGCCGAGGACCACGCCCCGGGGTGCTGGAGAATCGTAATAACCCCTACTTGTGGTTGAACAGGCTGCGAGCCAAGGCGCCTGTGGTTCGCAGCTTTGCGACTCGAGGTTGGCTAGTGCTCGGCTTTAAGGAAGTCCAAGCCGCGTTCAAGGATCCTCGACTGAGCAGCGACATGCGTCATAATCCATTTCTCGTCAGCCTGCTGCGAGCCGCTGCCGATGGTCAAAAAATTCAGCTGCTAGACGACCCCTCCATGCTCAGCCTCGACGCTCCTGACCATACGCGACTCCGTAAGCTCGTGTCCCATGGGTTTCTGCGCAAATATATTCTCTCCTTGGAACCCCATATCAAACGAATCGTCGATGAATGCTTAGCCAAGGTTGATCCCGGCACCCAGTTCGACCTGATGGCAGTTTTGGCAAAACCTTTGCCCGCTATCGTCATTGCCGAACTGCTGGGACTCCCCGACAGTGACCGCGAGCAATTTCAGGCCTGGTCCAATGAACTGCTTGGCCTCACGCTGATTGATGACCCCGACATGGTTGAACGAGGCAACAACGCCAACAACGCACTCATCGAGTATTTCACCGGCATTATCGAACAAAAGCGCCAGGCGCCTTCACAGGATTTGATCGGCCAGCTCATCGCCGCCGAGGAAGAAGGCGATCGACTGACCGCCGGAGAAATGTACTCAACCTGCGTTCTGCTGCTGCTGGCCGGTCATGAAACCACGACTCGACTGATTGGCAATGGCATGCATGCCTTACTCCAAAACCCGGATCAACTCGCGCAATTACAGCAAGATCCTAGCTTAACGCCGAATGCCGTAGAAGAAATGCTGCGCTATGAGCCGCCAGTACAGATGATGGCCAGATTCGCGAAACAGGACATGGATTTTCATGGCGCTGCCATTAAGAAAAATCAGCTCGTGCTATTGGTGATCGCCGCCGCCAACCGGGATGCGGCCGAAAATGATCACCCCGACACCTTCGATATCCACCGCGCGCACCCAAGCCATGTTTCCTTTGGCTACGGCATCCACCTTTGCCTCGGGCTCGCCCTGGCACGACTTGAAGCGCAAGTGGCCATTGACGCCCTACTGGCAAAGTTTCCCGATCTGACACTGGCGGATCAAACAGTGGATTGGCAGGTGGGCGGCCTGGTACGTGGCATGGAGCATCTCTATCTTGAAACTGCGCAGCAGGCCAACACCGCCGCTGAACTCTCTGCCAGCC
>JABMOJ010000521.1 GCA_013204195.1 SAR86 cluster bacterium | reverse complement strand
GTGGAACCCAGAAGTCCGTATCGGTCATTTCGAGGAGAGCGAATATTCGTTGCTTCAAAAAGACATCGAATGGAAGTCCCGCTGCTTTCTGGACTACAAGGGCGGCCAGGTCGAGTGCCATGCTGTAATGCCAGCGACTGCCTGGTTGCGCTACAAGTGGCAAGCTGGCTAATGTGCGAGCAAGCGCGTTACCCCCTGCATAAGCCGGGTCGAAGCGCCAATCATCGTCAGCCAGAGCCGTTTTTGCGTATAGAGTTGCGACCGGAGTATTTTCCTGAAAGCTGTAACTGAGCCCCGCCGTGTGGGTAAGCAAGTCCTCGATGCTTATCGGTCCAGCGGGTTTGGTAAGCATTGAATCGCCACTTTGCCCTGCGTAGACCTGCAGTTGTTCGAATTCTGGTACAAATTTCGATACCGGATCGCTGAGTTTCAACTTGCGATCTTCCATCAGAATACTGATGGCCACAGCCGTGATGGGTTTTGTCATGGAGTAGATGCGGAACACTGTATCCCGTTGTATTGGAGAAAGCGTTGCGAGATCGCGTTGCCCTACCGCCGCGAAGTACACCTCACGATTGCCGCGCTGGATTAATACGCTGGCACCTGGGTAGCGCTTCTGATCGACCAAGGATTGCAGGTAGTCGGTGACGGATTGGAACGGTGAACTGGCAGCCGAGGTGACACTGGTCACAGTATCTGGGTGCATGGGTTCGTTATTAGGCTGGTCAGTGTTCTGCTTGGTGAATTTTTTTGGCATAGCAAGTTCCTTATTGTTGCGAGGTATTGTCTGGTATCTGCCTATATTCTCTTGCACATACATACTCTATACGAGAATAAATACAATAAACCACTTTAATTGTATATTTACACCTGATATAACTACATTATTGAATGTAAATAACATACCGCATACGAAAATAAGGAGAATTTGTTGTGATTTACTTAAGCAAAATAGGTCTTCGAGTTGGCGCTTCAATCGTGGCGTTGAGCTTGGCATTGGGTGGTCAGGTCCGAGCCGAGAACATCCCCCCCAACAATGGTGATGTCCCGCGAGCAGATATAATCGAAGAAATCGTGGTCTCGGCGACCCGGCGCACTGAAAGTGTTCAATCACTCCCTTTCAGCGTTACGGCCGTAAGCGGTGATGATCTGGCGGAGCAGGGAATCAGTAACTATGAGGACCTGGCCCGGAGTCTGCCAGGGGTGATTGCGACAGGCTTGTCCAACATCAATAAACTAACCATCCGTGGCATAGAGACATCACAGACCACCAGCGCTCTCTCGCAAAATTCAGTTGCAATCTTTATGGATGACTTGCCGCTAACGACTTTGGCAGTCGTTACACCTGATATTACGCCCTATGACCTGGCCAGAGTCGAGGTGCTGCGCGGACCACAAGGAACACTGTTTGGCGCGGGCTCTCTCGCCGGCGCTGTACGTTACATAACAAATACACCCGATACACAGAGCTATGAGGCGGCAATAGATGGTGAGTTCGGTAGATCAGAAGGTAGTTCCGATCGCCGGCGGTTCAATGGGATGATCAATGTACCCCTGACTGAGGACCGGCTCGCACTTCGGCTCGTCGGGACGTACAAGCATGATGACGGCTACGTCGACAACTTGGTCACCGGCAAGAAAAACTCCAATAGCCAGACTAATTGGGGTGCCAGAGCGGCATTACGCTGGGAGCCAACGGACTTGCTCAGCGCAACCCTGACGGGCAGCTCTTATCACAACAAGTTAGACGACAGTCCCTTGTTTGATCCCGGGACCGGCTTTCGAAAATCTAGAACTGATGTGCCGTTTAGGATCGAGACCGAGTTGAATACGATCAACCTGGTGGTCGATTATGACCTTGGCTGGGCTGCGTTAACGTCCTCGACTATTTTCTCAAATGCCGCTAATGAAGTCGATGTAGAGTTATTGGGGATTGCTCCCCCGGTTCCCTTTTATCTCGGTGAGATACAGGAAATGGACTCCACAGTTCAAGAACTACGACTGGTTTCTAACAGTTCCGATCAGTTTGACTGGGTTGCAGGAGCCTATTTCTTGCGTCAAGAGATGGACTACCATGATGTGCTGTATTTCGCGACACCCTTCATCGATGCGCTGGGGATTACCGGCCTACCAACCAACCTAGTCGCTGGGTCGGCCTCAGGGAATGTTGACGAGACAAGAACAAACAAGGAAATAGCGGTTTTCGGCGAAATTGGCTACCAGATCAACAACGCATTGAAGTTGACGGTAGGTGCGCGGGTCGCGGAATCTGTCTATACTTCGAGAGTCAATAGTGGCAGCTTCGATGCACCAAGCGCCTTTTTTGCCATTTTCACCGGGGGTAATCAGAACGTGCCGGTGATTCCACGCACTGTTCAGGAGTTCAGCACCGGCCACGTTGTCAAAGTTACACCCAAGGTGTCCTTAAGTTGGCAGCCGAATAGCAACCACAACATATATGCAACTGCATCTAAAGGTTATCGGCGGGGTCAACCAAATGGTGTCGTCGCCCTGAACGGCGGCAGAAGTGCAATTGACTCTGGCGATCCAGCAATCATTCCAGTAAGCGCCGATGGCGACACACTGTGGAATTATGAGGTGGGCATCAAGTCAAGCTGGCTCGAAGGAAGCCTTCAGTCTAACCTAGCAGCGTACTATATCGACTGGTCTAACATGCAGGTGCCGCTAGTTCGGTCATCGGATCAGGCACCCTATCTCGGTAATATTGGCAAGGCACGATCTATAGGCTTGGAAGGCGAGATCGCGGCCCGTATATTCGATGGAATGGATATGGGTATCAATTTTAGTTTGCAGCAAGCAAAGGTGGTGGAAATTAGCGCGAATGAGGCGCTTATTTCTGGAGCTCTGCAAGATTCAAGACTGGCGTCTCCGGAATTCAAGATTGGTGGATATCTGAAGCATAGCTGGAACCTCGGTCAGTTGGGCGAACTCTACGCGCGCATTGACGCACATCATGTGGGCAGTTACCCAAACAGCTTCCCCAACACTCCGGGAATAGGAACGCCAAGTTCGGTATACGCAAAAACTCCCTCTTATGAGAAGGTAGATATCAGTCTTGGTTGGAGCCGGGAAAAATTTGGAGCGGTTCTGTATGTCGACAACCTGCTGGACTCAGATGAGATAATCTTTATCAATCCTGTGGTCATTAGCTTCAATCGTTTTGGAACGCTGCGACCACGAACGATTGGGGTGCGAGCAAGCTGGAAAATGTAGAGCCCTGTTAACCAGACCGCAGTGTGCAGGAGCTGGATTTTAGATTGAGCTAGGAGCCCGCTAGCAATATCGCCTTAACTAGAAGCCGAGAATGACGCTCCGGCTAAGGCGATGAACACTGACGCACGATAGAGGCAACGAAGCCAATGACTAAAATTCGCCACAAAACTAAAAAGTATACTGAAAGGCAATCAGCTCTCGTTGATGTTGCGATTCGACTAATTAATCGCCAGGGCGTCAATAGGTTGACGCTGATAGATGTGGCTGAAGACATGGGCCTCGGTCCAAAATCCGTTGCCTATTATTTCAAAAAGAAGGAGGACCTGGCGGCCGCAAGTTTCTTGCGCGGCCTGGAACTCTTCCAGAATCTGGTTCAAGAGTGCGAGGCAGAACCGAGCCCAGCTCAACGAATCACCTGCCTTTTCGACATTTATTTTGAGTTCAAGCGGCGCGCTGCTGTTGGCCAAGGCGGGGATCTGATCAGCCCAAATGATATCCGAGCGCTCAATTCTGCCAAAGTCAATGAAGCCTATATAACTCTGTTTCGTCAGGTCCGTGGGCTTTTTGAACAACCTGACCGCTCCAATCTAACGAAATTAGCGCTCAATGCACGCAGCCATCTGGTGATTGCCGAATTGAACTGGACGCCCGCATGGCTGCGAAACGTGTTCCCTGAAGAATACAGTCGAGTCGGGGCTAGGGCAGCAGATATCCTCCTCAATGGTATGGCTGCCCCAGGAAGTACATGGTCGCCGCTCCCATTGTCACTGCATGAGATCATGCCGGATCAATCAAATGACAGCGCCAGTGAATCCTTTCTTCGAGCCGCTACAAAGCTTATAAACGAACAGGGCTACGACGGGGCGTCGGTTGAAAAGATTTCTGCCGTGCTTAGCCTGAGCAAGGGTGCATTCTACCACCACATCAAAACCAAGGACGAACTCATCATGGCCTGTTTCGACAGGACTTTCGATTTCTTGCAACGTGCCATCATAGCCGCGGAATCCATCGACGGTAACGGTTTGCAGCGTTTGAAGACCCTGGCTTTTTTCTTAGTGCAACTGCAGGTTTCCGGAAAATCGGTCATACTTGGGCCAGCGGCGGTGACCACTTTGCCTGTAGCGCTGCAAGCCAACCCATTAGGTGACTTTGATCGTATTGCGCTGCGTCTTTCCGGGGTAATAAGCGATGGCATAACCGACGGATCTATTCGCGCTGTGGATCCAAATGTGGCTGCGAATATGTTTATCGGGATGGTCAATATGTCATCCGAATTATCCTTTTTTGTACCAGGTATTTCGCTCGACCAGGCGATTGATCATTATGTGCTGCCAAGCTTTAGTGGAGGCATATGCTCTTACAGTTGACCAAAGGAAAATCAGAATTTCATGGTTGAAAGATTGTAGCGGTTGCCTTTGAAGCCCAGACACTGGCCATTTCGCTCCTGCGGCGCCAGGCGCATGGTAGACAGCGCCGCCCATCTAGTGGACGAGGTCCTACCGAAATGGCCATCAGTCAATGGGTAATCAGTTTGCCATATCCTCTTCGCTATCTTTTCTCCGCCAGTCCGAAGGTGCATAGTCAGGTTCTCACCATTGTACATCGCGTAATCAGTACATTCTTGATCAAACGCGCTCGCATGACCGTCAAGTCAGGAGCCCAGAGTGGTGCGGTTACGCTGATTCAGCGTTTCGGTTCGGCTCTCAATTTAAATCCTCACTTTCATATGTTGTACCTGAATGGCGTCTACGATCGGAATGCCACCCAGCCAAAGGCTACTTCTGGCCAGTCAAACCGCCTACTTGTGATGACCTGGATGTGATTGCCCACACAATTGCCATCCGCGTTTCACGGTTCCTGGAGAAAGCAGGTTATCTGGTTCGTGATGCCGAGTCTGAATATCTGGATCTGATGCAGGACGAGGAGGATGCCATGGGTGCGATCGTGGGTGCATCTATCACCTATCGCCTGGCATTCGGTCCCAATGCGGGTCGGAAGGCGTTGACGTTACAGACAGTTCCTGTCAGAACTGAATCGCGTAAAGGCGACGATCTGGTCAGCAAGCAGGCGGGTTTTTCTCTGCATGCTGGTATTGCCTGCAAGTCTAATCAGCGCAAGAAGCTTGAGCGGTTGTGCCGCTACATTACGAGACCAGCCATTGCAGAAAGACGATTGTCCCTGGCCAACAACGGCAACGTCGTCATTGCGCTGAAGACGCCTTACGATGATGGCACGACTCACGTGGTGTTCAGCCCCATGGAATTCATTGGGCGGCTGGCGGCGTTGGTGCCAAAACCACGGGTCAACCTCACGCGTTTTCATGGGGTGTTTTCTCCAAACAGCAAACTGCGCGAGTACGTTGTTCCGCAGAAACCCGTAGAAGAGCAAGAGAACCCTAAACCGAAGGCCTACTCAATGACCTGGGCGCAGCGGCTCAAGCGGGTGTTCGCCATCGAAATCGAGAAATGTGTAAAGTGCGGCGGACCCGTGAGAATCATTGCATCAATTGAAGACCCTGATGTTATCCAGAAGATCCTGAAGCACCTGGGCCTGGATCGGCCAGTTGATCCACAAAACCGCTCACCGCCAGTAGACCTGACCGACCAACAAACGACGTTATTCTGATTTCCAGCACTTTGACTATACATCGGTGACGGTCTCGATCGGCCAGAGTTCGGATTCTAGAGACAAATCGCCGAATTTCTATTGTTCAACCCATTCAATTCGTGGATGAATCCGCGGGAAAGAGGGGATTACAGGCAACTCACAGGGATCACGATATTTTTCTGAATGTTGAAAAAGGGTGTTTATTCTTACTAACCCCGATTGGCTCGAAAATGACGGTTATCCTTTTTGGTCACTGTGGGACAACGTCCGCACCTGGTGGGAAATTCGTAACCTGCCCAACGTTCTGTTTGTCCACTTTGGCAACTTAAAGACAGATATGCCCGGGGAGATACGGCGCATTGCAGATTTCATCGAGACACCTGTCGATGAGTCCAAGTGGGAAGAGATTCTGCTGCACTGCAGTTTTGATTATATGAAGGCCAATGCTGCCAAGAGCGTACCCCTGGGTGGCGCGTTCTGGGAGGGTGGGGCCGAAACCTTTATCCATAAAGGTATAAATGGGCGCTGGCGAGATGTCCTGTCAGCGGCAGACTCCGCTAAATACGAACAACGCGCAGTGGCCGAACTTGGCGACGAATGTGCACACTGGCTGGCTACCGGTGACCTGAGTTGATGGTGACTTACTTAGCGCTCGGACAAGCCCCTGCCTGCACTACTTGTGATCCATGAAGAGCGTAGCTCTGATACTGATTGACCCTCAGGTGGGCTTTTGTTCGCCTTTGGGCTCACTCGGTTTATTGCATGGTGCAGACGAGTTGCGTGAAATTGAGGCAGTAGTACCGAAAATCCGCCAGGCGTTAAGTGAGAGCGCCAGGCGCCACTTGGTCTTGTCTGAATATTCAGTCGGCCAGTTCACTGAGGGTGATGTTGAACATCCATTGTCGAATCTATGTGTACCGAAGATCAATGACGATTGCCGGGTCATCGAACAACTGGCTGCGCAAAGTTATAGCTCGTCTACGGTAAAACATGAGCAAAGCGCTATTGCTTCAGCTGATTTTTGCTTGGAAATAGAACATGACCTGAAAGTTGGTATTAAGTGTTTTGTCCTCGCGGGATTTTTGTTTGAGCATTGTGTGCAATCTACTGCCGTAGATCTGTTCGCCAAATTGCTCAAGGAAGGCGTTGAGGTGGTCATCGCCCGAGATTTGGTGGCATCAAGGTCAAAGAAGTATCTAGACGGCACGGTGAACTCGGTCTTCAATAAGTTAGCCGGCCAAGGACTGAAAATCAGCAACTGGCAATCCATCCACCCATAATATCAGAAGATTCCGCTAAATATGGACAATGCGTAGCGGCTGAGTTCGGTAGCGAATGCGCCCACTGGCTCGCGACCGGTGAACCGAATTAGTTGAATTTCCCATTGCGGTCACGTTAATAAATGTGAAACTTTGAAGAAGATTCGCCCCTGCCGGGAAATCTTCGGTTTAGCTTAATAATCTCTTAATACACCTGATCTACCTTCCGCGTGAATATTTTGTGCGCAGCGTATTCGGCGCGCTTTTTGATTACACGGGAGATAAATCATGGTTCGAGCTAGTAGGAAAATGTTGGCTATAGCGCTAACGACAGCCGTTGGCCTGTCGTCAGCGATGGCCGCGGAAATTGAAGAAATTGTGGTCACCGCCTCACCCATCAGAGACAGCCAGCAGGCGGCCATTTCTGCCAAGCGCGACGCGAACCATGTAACAGATGTGATCTCGGCCGATACTATTGGTCGGTTCCCTGATCAGAATCTGGCGGATTCCCTGGGCCGCGTGCCAGGCATCGCCATTGAGCGTGATCAGGGCCAGGCGCGCTATATAAACTTTCGTGGTATGCCATTTCGCTATACGGCCATCGGCTTCGACGGCATTGATGTACCTGGTGCCGAAAACGGTAGAATTCCGCGCTTCGACAGCTTTCCAGCGGTGATTACCAGTCGTGTGGTTGTCAACAAAGCGGTACTGCCGTCCATGCCTGGTGCGGCCGTGGCCGGTTATGTTGATATCCAGACAGTGAGTCCTTTTGATCGCGAGGGAGCAGCCTTTGATGCCGATATTGGTGCGGGCCAGCAGGACTTGGGTAGTGGTGGTATCGAAAAACTGAGTCTTCGTGGTACCTGGTCGGATGACAACCTGGGTGTGATGTTGTTTGGCTCGAAGAACAGCCGGGAACAAATTACCGACAATCACGAATATAAGCTTGCTGCCGGTGCCACAGGTACGCAGGTTAACCAGGTTCAGTTCCGCAGCTACAAGGTTACCCGTGAGGATGAGGCCTATGGTGGTCGCGCCGAATATCGCATGGAAGGTGAGACCCTGTCGCGCACATTTGTCAGCTACCTTTACAGTGAGTTTGTTGACCTTGAGGAGCGTAATCACTACCAGGTAAATTTTGCCACAAAACCAGAAGGCAATACGGGCAGCAACCTGCCCGTTTATATCGACCAGTTGCTGGAATATGGCCGTTACGATAATTCTACCCAAACAGCAACGTTGGGGGCCGACCTGGAGTTGTCTGACTGGAACGTTGAGCTGCGCTACAACGACACCCAAACAGAGTTCAACACATTTCTGCCGATCCTGTACAACTCAGGCGTCAACTTTGCGACCCGTGCGCCATCACTAACGCAGGCCAGTTATGATATCAGTGATGTGCTTAATCCTCAGGTGACTCTGGCTGCGCCGCTGGCGAGTTACACCTACGCTGGGCTGTATGCTTACAAGATTGATTCGCCGCTGGATGTTGACGCCAAGAAATTGAAAGTCGATATGAATCGTGATCTCGTGTTTGCGGGTTTGCCGAGCAAGCTTTCCATGGGATTGGCCTATGACCAACGCAAGGCTCGCGGTTATTCCGCCATCCAGTTTGATATTTTTGCCTTTGACCCGAGCTATACCTTAAGCACAACAGACACCCTGAATGTTAAGTCTTTCGACACCGGCCAACCATGGATTGGCAACACCGCTAATGCTCTGGGTGCAAACTACTATGACAACAAAGGTCTGCGCCAGGCATGGGAAGCGCAGATGTCTGTGGCGCCGACTGTGTCAGACGATCAGTTAGTGGCTATAGATGAAGATATCGCCGCTGGCTATGTGATGATGAACAATGATTATGCCTGGGGTAGCGTGGTATATGGTATGCGGGTTGAGCGCACCAATTACAGCAGTCAAGGCAACATCAGTGGCGCTGCTATCACAGTTAAAGATGACTTCGTGAATGTCCTGCCCAGTGTCCATGTGAATTATGATGTCAGCGATGATATCAAAGCGCGATTTTCGCTTACCTCCGGTCTTAACCGTCCAACCTACACTGAATGGCGCGCCGCAGCGGTGATCGATCCAACGGCCAAAACTGTCAGTGGTGGTAACCCGGCATTGCAGGCAGAAGAATCTTTTGGCCTCGATGCTTCAGTTGAATACTATTTTGCGCGCTCCAGCATTCTGTCTGCCGGGGCTTTTACGCGGCAAATCAGTAATGTAATTTATGAGAGCACCTCGACCATTGATGCGGGTATCTACGGTGACCTGTTTGCTGGTCAAGTCTGGGAACTTGACGGTTATGTGAATGGCAAAGATGGCAAGCTCTCGGGTGTAGAGCTGAACTTTATCGGCCAGGCCGCGGATATGTTGCCTGCTCTGGAGGGGTTTGGGGTGAATCTGAACATGACCTTCCTTGATGGCGAATTCACCGAAATCAATGGTAAAACCTCTGGTTTACCTGGTACTTCTGACTTCATGTATAACGCTTCAGTGTTCTATGAGGACTATGGCTTGTCTGTGCGCTTGAACTACCAATATCGCGGTGAATGGATTTCCCCCATCGAAGATCCCAGTGAAGTCTGGGGTGCGCAGAAGCGCCTGGATATGAATATTCAGTACCAACTGCCCTGGGATCTTAATGGTGCCCTCGCCACGGTTTACCTGAATGCCAACAATCTGGGCAATGAAACGGATGTTCGCTACGCTGGTAACGGTTATGTGAACCAGGCCGAATCCTATGGTGCGCGGTACCTGCTTGGCCTGCGCGTCAATATGTAGCCAGCCCCTTTCCTAAACAACGGGGGAGGCCTGGTGCCTCCCACACCAAGGAGTATGTATGTTTAAGCGCTTTGCAGCACTGTTAGTCTTATTAACTCTGGTCACCTCAGCACTGGCCGACCCGTCCATGAGTTACCGGCGGTTATTGCCCCTTGAGGGCGGTCCCAACTTCCGCGATATGGGCGGCTATATCACAACCGACGGCCAGCGTGTGCGCCGCGGTCTGCTGTTTCGTTCGGCAGCCATGGCGGCACTGACGGCGCAGGATATGCTTTATCTTGATG
>JABMOJ010000520.1 GCA_013204195.1 SAR86 cluster bacterium | reverse complement strand
GAATCAAGCGGATCAACCGCCGGATAAATACCCAGAGAAGCGATATCACGAGACAACGTCACTGTTGAGTCCAAGTGAGCAAAGGTGGTCGCTGGTGAAGGGTCAGTCAAATCGTCTGCCGGTACATAAACCGCCTGGATCGATGTGATAGAGCCAGTCTTGGTGGTGGTAATACGCTCTTGCAGTACACCCATCTCTTCAGCCAGTGTTGGCTGATAACCTACCGCGGAAGGCATACGACCTAACAAGGCCGATGCTTCAGTTCCCGCCAGTGTATAGCGATAGATGTTGTCGACAAACAGCAGTACATCTTTACCGTCATCACGGAATTTTTCAGCCATGGTCAAACCTGAGAGGGCAACCCGTAAGCGGTTTCCTGGAGGCTCGTTCATTTGACCAAATACCATCGCAATCTTGTCGAGTACGCCTGCGTCCTGCATTTCGTGATAGAAGTCGTTGCCCTCACGAGTTCGCTCTCCCACGCCGGCAAAAACGGACAAACCGGCATGCTCACTGGCAATGTTATTAATCAGTTCAAGCATGGTCACGGTCTTACCAACACCAGCACCACCGAACAGACCCACTTTACCGCCTTTGGCAAACGGACAAATTAGGTCGATGACCTTAACGCCAGTTTCCAACAGATCACGACCACCGGCCTGTTCTTCATATGAAGGTGGCTTGCGATGAATAGGCATACGCATGGTTTCACCGATCGGCCCCTTCTCATCAATCGGGCGACCCAACACGTCCATGATTCTGCCCAAGGTGGCTTCGCCCACTGGCACAGAAATTGGCTCCTCGGTATTGCTGACCCCGAGTCCACGGGCGATACCTTCAGAACTGCCCATAGCGATGGTACGCACGATACCGTCGCCCAACTGCTGCTGTACTTCCAAAGTCAGGCCATTACCGTCGACGACCAATGCGTGATAAACCTGGGGAACTTCATCCCGCGGGAATTCAACGTCAATGACCGCACCAATTACCTGTACGATACGTCCGCTACCCATCGCTATATCCTCTTACTCTCAAACGTTTTTTGATGGTGTCCGCAGATTAAACTGCTGCTGCACCGCTAACAATCTCTGACAATTCCTGGGTGATCGCTGCCTGTCGGGCATTGTTCATGATCAACTGCAACTCATCCACCAGATCCCCGGCGTTGTCTGTTGCACTCTTCATCGCGATCATCTTTGCGGCCTGCTCGCAGGCGACGTTTTCAACCACCGCCTGATAGACCTGGGATTCAATAAACCGGGTAATCAAACCTTCGATCAACTGACGCGCGTCCGGCTCATAGATATAATCCCAACGATGGGCCGACACACCTTGCTCTTTAATCGCATCCAATGGCACCAGTTGACGCAGCGTTGGCACCTGGGTCATGGTGTTCTTGAAAACATTGTTGGCCAGTATAATCTTATCCACCTTGCCACTTGCAAACGCATCCAACATGACTTTAATACTACCAATCAAGTCAGACATCGCCGGATTTTCACTGACATGGCTGCTGGCAGCAACGACATTGCCACCATAACTGCGGAAGAATTGAGCGCCTTTATTGCCGATCAAGCAAAGATCGACCTCAATACCTTGATCCACCCAAACCTTAATATCTTTCAAGGCGGCTTTGAGCAGGTTGACATTCAAGCCGCCACACAAGCCCTTATCCGTAGTAACAATAATATAGCCAACCCGCTTGATCTCACGCTCGGCCATAAACTGATGACGATATTCTGGAGACGCGTTCGCCACGTGGCCAATTACCGCCCGAATATGGTCGGAATAAGGTCGGCCACGAGACATCCGTTCCTGGGCTTTACGCATTTTACTCGCCGCGACCATTTCCATCGCGCTGGTAATTTTCTGCGTATTCTTGATGCTGCCTATTTGCTTTCGAAGTTCTTTGGCATTAGCCATATCATTTTCGTCCGGCTATAGCCTTTACCAGGTCTGGGTGGATTTAAAAGTTTCGATCGCCTTACGCATGGCATCGATCACTTCAGGCGTGTAAGCACCTTTCTCATTAACTTCCTGCATGAAGGCGGCGTGCTCGGCGTTCATATAGGAGATCAAAGCAGCTTCAAAATCCAAAACCTTGGAAACCGCGATGTCTTGCAACATACCTTCGTTGGCAGCAAATAAAACCGTGCCCATTTCAGCTACGTTCATGGGTGCGTACTGCTTTTGCTTCATCAATTCATTGATTCGCTCACCGTGCTCAAGCTGACGTCGAGTAGCATCATCAAGGTCTGATGCGAACTGGGAGAATGCTGCCAACTCTCGATACTGAGCCAACGCTAGCTTGATACCACCAGAGATTTTTGACATGAACTTAACCTGCGCATCACCACCAACCCGGGATACTGAAATACCTGGGTTCATTGCGGGACGTTCGCCAGCATTAAACTTATCGCTCTCAAGAAAGATCTGTCCATCGGTAATCGAAATTACGTTGGTCGGTACGAACGCTGATACGTCTCCAGCTTGTGTTTCAATGATGGGTAGGGCGGTCAAAGAACCCGTTTTACCCTTCACAGCGCCATTCGTTTGCGCTTCAACATAAGCAGGGTTGACACGAGCCGCACGCTCCAACAACCGGGAGTGGAGATAAAATACGTCACCTGGGTAAGCCTCACGGCCTGGTGGTCGACGCAGTAACAAGGAGATTTGACGATAAGCCCAAGCCTGCTTGGTTAAGTCATCATAGATGATCAGTGCGTCTTCACCGATGTCACGGAAATACTCACCCATAGCACAACCCGAATAGGGAGCGATATACTGCATAGGGGCAGGATCCGCTGCACCAGCAACCACGACAATGGTGTTTTCCATCGCGCCGTGTTCTTCAAGGGTTCGAACCACGTTGGTAACCGATGAGAATTTTTGGCCGATTGCGACATAAACGCACTTAATACCGGAGTCTTTCTGATTGATGATCGCATCGATGGCGATGGCAGTCTTACCGGTCTGTCGGTCACCAATGATCAACTCTCGCTGACCACGTCCAACAGGAATCATCGAATCGATACACTTAAGGCCGGTTTGTACGGGCTGGTCAACGTGCTGCCGGGCGATAACACCAGGCGCGACCTTTTCAACAGGAGAGCTGGTTTTGGCATTCAAAGCGCCTTTACCATCAATGGGGTTCCCCAGAGCGTCAACCACACGGCCTAATAGTTCCGGTCCTGTGGGCACTTCCAGAATACGACCTGTGCATTTAGCGGTTTGCCCCTCACGCAAGGTTTTGTAATCACCTAGGACAACGGCGCCAACAGAGTCGCGCTCGAGGTTCAAGGCAAAACCAAAAAGGTTACCAGGAAATTCAATCATCTCGCCGTTTTGGACATCGGCAAGGCCATGAATTCGCACAATACCATCAGATACGCTGACGATGGTGCCCTCGTTCCGGGCTTCTGAAGAGATATCAAGCTTTTCAATGCGTTGCTTGATGATCTCGCTGATTTCAGACGGGTTCAGTTGTTGCATGCTCCGTTCCCCAAGGAAAGGTTAAATCGTTTATGTTTAATATCTATCTCTGTCAGTGTCGCCTGCGACCCGGTGTTAACCCAGTACTTGAGCGAGCTTTTGGAGCTTGCCACGAACAGAATTATCTATCACTGTATCTTCAGTTCTTATGATCACGCCGCCTAGCAGTGCCTTGTCGACTGTCGCAGACAAATGAACATCACGCTGTAAACGCTTCTTTAATGCTTCTGATAGTTTCTCACTGTCTTCGGCACTGACTTCGAAAGCACTGGTCAGTGTGACCTCCATGGTTTTCTCATGGTTCGCTTTCAACAGCTCAAAAATTTCAGCGATCGTCGGCAGTAGGGCAATTCGACCATAGGTCGACAAGACCGTGATGAAATTCTGACCCTTGTCAGACAATTCTTCACCCAACAAACCAATGATCAAGCTGGCTTCTTGTTCCGTCGTTAAACGCGGGTTATCCAACGCTTTACGTACTGGGGCCATTTCGACTGTTGCACTCAGTACCGCCAACATACGGGACCAGTTGGCCAATCCAGTAGTTTCGTCCAACGCCTGCGAAAATGCAGCACGGGCATAGGGTCGAGCAATCGTAGTATTTTCTGACTCAGCCATTTCCAGTTGCCTTTACAATTGCGCCGCGAGCTTGTTCAACATCTCTTGATGGCGCGCTTGATCCACGCTGCTCTCAAGAATCCGTTCTGCGCCCTGTATCGCCAGCTCACTGACCCTGGCACGCAAAGATTCCCGCGCCCGATTCACTTCCTGATCGATTTCAGACTGAGCACCGAGTTTGATCCGATCGGCTTCTTCCGTCGCCTGACCCTTCGCTTCTTCGACTATCTGATTGGCACGCTGCCGTGCTTGCGCAATCAACTCTGCTGATTGCTTTTTAGCGGCATCTAACTCTACGGCCGCGGCATCATTCGCCAGCTCAAGTTGTTTTTCTGCCAGGACGGCTTTTTCCAAGCCTTCTGCTAGCGCCTTTTGACGTTCGCGCATGGCTTGCGTCAGTGGTGGCCAAACAAATTTCATGCAGAACAAGACAAACATCACGAACGATATCAGCTGACCTAGCATCGTTAAATTAATAGTCACACTTCACCTCGAATTTCGATAAATAAAGTTCGGCAAATAAAGTTCGGGAAATGATTCGCGAATGCCGTGCTTTTATACCGCAAAGATCATATACAAAGAGATACCAACAGCAATAATCGGTACCGCGTCGACCAATGCCAGCGAGATAAAAAGCTGAGTCATCAACATAGGCTGCAGTTCTGGCTGACGTGCAACACCTTCAAGGTACTTGCCGCCTAAAATGCCGATACCAACACCACTACCAATTGCGCCAAGGCCCATCAAAATGCCGCCGGCGATATAAATTAAGGATTGTTCCATGCTCTACTCCTGCTGTGCTCAAAAAATAAATAAAGTGATAGTTTTTACAGCTTCTTCTAAATCAGTGCTCGCCAGTCTCGTGTGCTTGACTCAAGTACACGATTGTTAAGATCATAAAGACAAACGCCTGAAGGCTAATGATTAGAATATGGAAGATGGCCCAAGGTAGTGACAGGGTCCATTGTGCGTAAAAGGGTAGCAAGGCGATGAGGATGAAAATCATTTCGCCAGCATACATATTACCGAATAGTCGCAGCCCATGAGACAAAGGCTTGGCAATCATATCTACTGTTTCAAGAATAATATTGAACCAGTACATACTCCAATGGGGAATGGGGTGAGTGAACAGCCCGGCGCCAAATTTGATTGGCCCTTTGATCTTAATATTGTAGTAAAGCACCAGGGCAAAAACACCCAGCGCCATGCCCAACGTGGCATTGGGATCAGTGGTGGCGACAATCTTGAAGTAGTTGATGCCGGCCGCGTGCGCTACCCAGGGCACAAAATCGATAGGAATCAGGTCCATGAGGTTCATCAAGAACACCCAGACCAGGATCGTTAATGACAATGGTCCTATGATTGGATTCGGTCGTGTACCAAATACCTGCCGAATATTGTCTTCGACAAATTCAACCACCATTTCACAAAGATTTTGCAAGGTGCCGGGAACGGCCGATGTCACATTCCGTGCTGCGATAATAAAGATCGCTAGGAACGCAAAACCCGTAATTAGCGACCACAGCATGGTGTCAACATGGATAGCCAAAAACCCCATACTCTTAATTTCTTCTGGGGTATGGGCGAGCCCCCAGCCACCATTAGGGAACTGACCATAGGTCAGGTTAGTAATATGGTGCTGTATATATTCACCGGAAGTCTGGTCTTCGCCTGCCATACTCGTCTGTTCTCAGCAAAAATCTATTAAGTCTGCTGGTTATGGGGCTGGCGATCGACCAACGGGACGATCACATTCAGCATCATAGCCAGAACCAATGCCGCAAAAAACACCGGAATGTTCAGCGGCTTAACCCAACCAAACACGGCAGCAAACATCAGCGCCGTGAGTACTAATTTCCCTACTTCACCAACCACCATGGTTTTGAATGCTAGCGCAGGATTAATTTCCTGTCGATTCAAGCGCCATGCCATAAAGCTACTGGGGAGGGCGCTGACCAGCCCACCAAGGGCCATTGAGTAAGCGTAGACCCAATCAATCACCAAGCCCACCAGGGCCAACAGCAACGTTACCAGTAGTTGCGCGATCACAATTCTATATACGGGGTTACGCCCAATTAGACTCATTGGATGTCCAATCTTCATACCGCGTAGGCTCCGAGGCTCTTGTACAAAGCGCCCTATGTATTGCGGAGGCAGAGTATAGAGATATAGCCGTGACCATTCAACGTTCGATCACCGGAAAAACCGATTTTTTAGGTTTAAGACGAGTTTTTTGGCCGTGGGGCCTATTCGAGCCGCCTTAAACTGCCTTATTCAAGCTCTCCAAAGCGACTAAGAATACCATCGAGCTCATCTAGACTATTGTACTTGATCACTAGTTTGCCCTTGCCCTTGGCCGAATGTTGGATATTGACGGGCTGGCCCAGCTTGTTGGTCAGACGGTTTTCCAGCTGTTTAGTATCGGTATCAGTTCGAACCGCCGTCTTGTCGGTCTTCGGGCCAGCTAACAACTGTCGAACCAGAGCTTCTGCCTGCCTCACATTCAAATGTTGTGCAACAATTTCCCGCGCCGCACGAACCTGAAGATCTGTAGAAAGCGTCAGTAATGCTCGCGCATGGCCCATTTCAATATCGCCATTGCCGAGCATTTGTGCCACCTCACCGCCCAAATGGCTCAACCGAAGATAATTGGTCACGGCGGTTCGGCTTTTCCCTACGGCATCGGCAACCTGTTGGTGGGTTAATTCAAACTCATCCACCAGGCGTTGCAAAGCGAGCGCCTCTTCCATGGGATTCAAATCTTCGCGTTGAATATTCTCAATCAGCGACATCGCGACCGCCGCCTCGTCATTGACTTCGCGGATGACTGCGGGAATTTTGTCCATCCCGGCTAACTGAGCTGCCCGCCAACGGCGTTCGCCGGCAATGATTTCATAGCGTTCAACACCCACCGAGCGCAGTACGATGGGCTGCATCAGCCCCTGAGCCTTGATGGAGGCCGCCAACTCCTGCAGCGCCTCCTCGTCCATAATCTTTCGAGGCTGATATTTACCCGGTCGAATCCATTCCACAGGGATCTCATCCAAGCGCTGGCCAATATCGATTGGCTCACCAACAGGCGATTTGTTCTGTGCGCCCAGCAGGGCGTCCAGGCCGCGTCCAAGCCCCCGTTTCCTAGCTACCATGCTCATCTCCTGACTGCCGACTGGTCGTCAGCTTAATTCGGGGCTGCGGCTCGTAACGACGTGCAAGCTCGCTCGCCAGTGCCAGATAGGCTTTGGCACCGCGGGATTGCTTGTCGTAGTACAAAACCGGCAACCCGTAACTTGGCGCCTCTGCGAGACGAACATTACGGGGAATCACGGTCCGATAGACCTTATCCCCAAAGTGATCTAACAACTGCTGCGACACATCTCGGGTCAAACTGTTGCGAGGATCATACATGGTGCGCAGGATGCCTTCGATCGCCAGGTCAGGGTTGAGATGTGCCGTGATTCTACTGATCGTGGATACTAGAGCCGACAAGCCCTCTAGCGCATAATACTCACATTGCATGGGAATGATCACCGCATCTGCCGCCACCAGACCATTAATCGTCAACAGGCTCAGACTGGGCGGACAATCAATGACAACAAAGTCATAATCGTCGCTGACCAATGCGAGGGCTTCAGACAGGCGATACTCGCGTCGATCAAGCGCCAACAGCTCAACCTCAGCGCCTGTGAGCTCAACGTTTGAACCTACCACATCATAACCAGAAGATTCAGAGGTGATCCGTGCCTCGCTGATACTGGTACCGTCCACTAGCACCTCATAGATCGAGGCCTCCAGTTCGCTTTTGTTAACCCCGCTGCCCATAGTCGCGTTGCCTTGAGGGTCTAGGTCAATCAACAGGATCCGACGCTTGATGGCCGCAAGGGACGCGGCGAGATTTACGCTGGTGGTCGTCTTGCCAACGCCGCCTTTCTGATTGGTTACTGCTAAGACTATCGCCACGACTCAATCGTCCTTTTGATGGTGAGTAGGCCGGCGCAGCACATAGAGATGGCGCTCAGCTTCAATGCCAGGTACTTCCAAGGAATGAACCGCCGCGAGCTGTAACGCTGTTGCCGCCAAGTTCTCGTCCTCCAGCTTACCTTTCATTGCTAACAGACTACCACCCTCGGCAACCAAGTGCTGTGTCGTCGTCACTATGTTTGCCAAACTGGCAAACGCCCGGCAGATTACCTGCTCAAACGCGCCTTCATAATCTTCTACTCGGGCTTGAACAATCGACACATTCGACAGACCGAGTTCGATTTTCATCTGCTGCAGGAAACGTGTTTTCTTGCCATTGCTGTCGAGTAATACAAACTGGGTCTGCGGATAACACAGCGCCAAGGGAATACCTGGAAAACCTGCACCACTGCCTACATCAAGCACGGGCCCTCCAAAGATATAGGGCACAACCGCTAGCGAGTCCATGAGATGCAACGATACCATCTGCTGAGGATCTCGTATGGAGGTCAGGTTGTAGGCTTTATTCCATTTGACTAGCCCCTGAAGAAATCGCTCTAGCTGCGTGCCCAGCCCACTATGGTCCTCGAGACCCAGCTGGTTAATACCCCATTCGATTGAGCTGAGTAAAGCCGAGTTGTTGGTCATGCGGATTTTTGGTCATCATGGGTATGCCGGTCTTTCTTCAGAAACACCAGTAAGAGTGAAATGGCCGCGGGTGTCACCCCCGAAATACGCGTTGCCTGACCGATCGTCGCGGGTCGCACCTGTTCCAGCTTCTGCCGAACTTCATTCGACAGGCCACTGATGCCCGTGTAGCTGAACCGCTCGGGAATGATGACGGAATGTTGTGTCAGGACGCGATTAATCTCTTCCTGTTGACGATCGATATAGCCGGCATATTTCAAATCGATTTCGATCTGATCATTAATTTCGGCGTCGGGCCAATCCAGACCGACAGCTTGAAGCAAGCCATCGATCTGTACGTTGGGCCGTTTCACTAAATCAGAAAGCTTATATTCTCGAGTCAAGGCCTGACCCAGCAGGGTCTCCATGGCTTCGTCACCAGGATGACTCCAGTGCTTATCCAGATGCAACTTTCTGCTCTCAATGGCTTCGACCTTCTCCAGGTAGCGCTGCCAGCGCGGCTCAGATACCAACCCTAGCGCTCTTCCAGTGGCTGTGAGTCGTCGATCCGCATTGTCCTGCCGCAAAATCAACCGGTACTCTGCCCTGGAGGTAAACATTCGATAGGGCTCTTTGGTCCCCATAGTGATCAAATCGTCAATCAGAACACCGATATAGGCCTCATTTCGAGCAGGACAGTAGGGCGCGTGCTCGAGACTGAGGTTCGCCGCATTAATGCCGGCAATCAGGCCCTGCGCCGCAGCTTCCTCATAACCTGTCGTGCCATTAATCTGGCCCGCAAAAAACAGCCCCCCTAAATGGCGAGTCTCCAACGACGATTTAAGCTCTCGAGGCTCGAAAAAGTCATATTCAATGGCGTAGCCAGGCCGAGTGATATGGGCATTCTCGAAACCTTTAATGCTGCGTACCAGCGCCATCTGAACATCGAAGGGAAGGCTCGTCGATATGCCGTTCGGATACAATTCATGGGTATTGAGCCCCTCGGGCTCGATAAATATCTGATGAGAATCTTTATCCGCAAAACGCACCACCTTGTCCTCGATAGAGGGGCAGTAGCGCGGACCGATGCCATCAATTTCTCCGGTAAATAGCGGTGAACGATCCAGACCACCACGAATGATGTCGTGGGTTCGCGCGCTAGTATGTGTGATATAACAATTCATCTGGGCGGGGTGGTCTGCCGTGGAACCCATATAGGACATGACCGGCCGAGGTGTATCGCCGGGCTGAATCTCGAGTCCAGCATAGTTGACGGATTTACCATCGATGCGTGGCGGCGTCCCGGTTTTTAAACGACCAACACTGAAGGGCAATTCTCGCAGCCGTTCAGCGAGCCTGTTTGAAGGCGCATCACCGGCACGACCGCCCGCCTGTTTTTGCATGCCCACGTGGATAATTCCGCCGAGAAACGTCCCTACCGTCAAGACCACGGCATCGGCCAAGAAACGCAAGCCGGTACTCGTTACTACTCCAGTGACCCGCTCGCCGGTGACAATTAAAT
>JABMOJ010000519.1 GCA_013204195.1 SAR86 cluster bacterium | reverse complement strand
CAGATTAAACAGATCTCGCTGCGGGATATGAATTATAGCGCGGCGGGTGTTGTGGTTGAGCATATTACGATCGAGGGACTAGATGCCTTAGTGCAAATGACCGAGTCCGGGGCCATCGCTGGCGTTGTGGAATCAGCGGAGCCGGCGCCCGATGCAGAGGCGTCCACGCCTAAGATTCATATTGCCGAGCTGGAATTGACGGGTCAGGTGCGATTTGTGGATCAGTCCCGTGCCGCAGTGGTCACTTTGGTGATGCCAGAGATAGCGCTAAAAATCAACGATCTGGGTCAGGGATTGCTTGCCAGATTTGAGCTTAAAGCCAGGCATCAAGAGGAACACCAGACCGGCGAGCTGTTGATCATGGGTACCGGTCACTTGTTGGACTCGCCGATTAATGCAGATCTGACAATGCGCCTGACTCAGTTCGAATTACATCAAATCAGTCCCTACTTGGGCTACGGCATTCGCAGCGGTCGTCTCGTGCTCGACTCATCAGTAAATATCACGGACAACCAGATTAAGGCTGAAAATCGGGTCCGTATGGAAGGCCTGAAGGTCGATACTGGTCAAGCGAAAGCAATGGCGGGTGCTGACTTGCCGCTCTCAGTGGCGCTCAACCTGCTTAAGGATAAGGACGGTCGCATTGACCTGAAGGTACCGATCGCAACCAAGTTGGGTAAGTTTGCTGTGGATACCAGCGATATCGTCAATACGGCGCTGGCGAACGCGGCCAAGCAAGCTGCGCTGGCCTATGTGAAACAGGCACTGCAGCCATTGGGTACTTTGATGTTCGTCAAGGACATGGCCGCAGCGGCGGCGAGGCCAAGGTTTCAGCCCGTTGTATTTTCCCCTGGCAGCGCCGATATTGAGGCATCGCAACGGGATTACGTGAATAAGGTGGTGGCGTTGATGATGAATCGGCCAGCCTTGACCATCACACTTTGCGGTATCGCTAGCCAGGCAGATGAAGCAGCGATCCAGATGGTAGAGCAATCCAAGGTCGAGCAGATCAAGGCTGAGCAATCCAAGGGAGACGGCGCAGATGATGAGCGCGAGGCTAAGGTGCTCGCTGCAGCTATGCAGGGGCTGGCAGTGAGCCGCGGCAAGGTGGTGACAGGCTGGTTTGTCGATGCGGGTGTCGCGGTTGAACGCTTGTTCTCCTGTCGTCCGCAGGTACTCGCCGACGATTCGGCGCCAAGGGTGATGATTAGCCTCTGACCCATGGGTTAGCAGGATAGCTGACACTCGATCTTCGGCTTGCAATGCGCTGCGGAGACCTAGATCATGCTGCCATTAGCATTAGCGTCGAAGGCGGCGAAAAGTAGATGGTGATCGAGTATGGTTAAAGACGAATTAGAGCATTTGCCGCCTCATGGTGAGGCGATTGGTATGTCGCTGGTCAGCGTTGTTGGCCGGGTTTGTACTGTCAAGGTGCCCTATGCAGAACACCTAGTGGGAGACCCTGATACAGGAATCATCCATGGCGGCGTCATCACTGCCACCCTGGATAATGCCTCGGGCTGGGCGGTACGGTGTCACGAAGATTGGGGTACTGAAATGGGGATGGCGACGTTAGATTTACGAATTGACTATATGCGCCCGGCAGAACCCTTCAAAGACCTCATGGTTCAGGCCGAATGCTACAAGCTGGCGAAGAATATCGCCTTTGTGCGGGCAGTGGCGTATCAGGATGATATCGACGATCAGGTTGCCACGTCAGTCGCCGCCTTTATGCTAGGAACACCCAACACCCCGAGGGCGGATAGCTGATGAAGATTCTCCAGCAATTACGTGACGAAGGTCGCGCCGATGATATGCAGGCGCTCCTCGCAAGTATCCCTTACGCACGGTTCCTTGGGATGCAGGTGGAGCGCAAAGGTAATGAAATTACCACGATATTGCCCTTCAAAGATTCCTTGGTTGGCAATGTCAATTTGCCAGCTATCCACGGCGGTGCCATCGGCGCGTTTCTGGAGCTGACTTCGGTCATTCAACTGCTATTTGATACTTCTTGTGAACGGTTGCCTAAGACAGTCGATATTTCCATCGACTATCTACGTTCCGGCAAACCCGTCGCCACCTATGGTCGAGCGATAGTAACCCGTCAAGGGCGCAGGGTGGCCAATGTGCGGGCTGAGATTTGGCAGGATGAGAAGACCCGGCCGATTGCTGCCGCCCACGGCCACTATCTGCTGACGCCGGTTTAGGCTTGGTGTCGATGTGAGTGACTGGCGACGATAGTTGCTTCTGGTTGCGGCGCTGCTTATTCTAAGCAGCTGTCGAATTGGCCAAGAATTTTAATCAAAGAGAAGAGGAAGTCCCATGGGAGAGGTTTATATCGTAGAGGCGTGTCGCAGTCCTATCGGCAAACGCGGCAAGGGTCTGGCGGGCATGAAACCCGCTGATTTGCTCGGCGCCGTGCAGCAAGCGGCGCTGGACCGCAGTGGCATTGAGCCATCGAAAATTGGTCAGGTCATTGGCGGCTGTGTGTCTCAGGTAGGTGAACAGACCTTCAATATCGCCAGGATCGCCTGGTTGTCACAGGGTTTACCGCTAGAAGTCGCGGCGACCACTATTGATGCTCAGTGTGGGTCCAGTCAGCAGGCGACTTCGATGGGCGCTGCCATGATCGGCGCCGGTATTGAAGACCTGGTGATGGCCTGTGGCGTCGAGATGATGAGCCGGGTACCTCTGGGTGCGGCCATGAAAGACGGCAATCCGATGGGCGTGCATTACAATGACCATTACCAGCCGGCTAGCCAGTTTATGGGCGCTGCGATGATTGCTGAGGAATACCAGATTACCCGTGCTCACACAGACCAGTTTGGTCTTGAGAGCCAGCAGAAAGCCATTCAAGCCTGGGAAGAAGGGCGCTTTGATCGTGAAGTTGTCGCCATTACAGCGCCTGTGTTGGGCGAAGATTTTAAGCCGACCGGTGAGACTCGGGTCGTGAGTAAGGATGAAGGGCTGCGAGCCACGACCCTTGAATCACTGAAGGGTCTGACGGCGGTGCCTGGCCAAGAGATTCATACGGCCGGAACCAGTTCGCAAGTCTCAGATGGTGCGGCTGCGATTATCATGGCTTCGGAAAAAGCGGTCAAGGAACTGAATCTCAAGCCCCGCGCCAAGATTGTCGCTCATACGCTGGTGGGTGTGGATCCCGTGACCATGCTCAAGGGACCAATTCCGGCCACACGCAAGGTTCTGGAACGTGCTGGCCTGCAGATTGAAGATATTGATGTGTTCGAAGTCAATGAGGCCTTTGCCTCCGTGGTTCTGGCGTGGGAGAAAGATCTCGGTATCGATCACAGCAAGGTTAACGTGAACGGTGGCGCCATTGCTCTGGGGCATCCGACGGGTAGCACCGGTGCTCGGCTGATCACGACCGCGTTGCACGAGTTAGAGCGCACCGGTGGTAAGTACGCACTCATCGCCATGTGCTGTGGTGGCGGGCTGGGTACAGGGACCATCATTGAGAGAATGGATTAGGTCTCAGGACTATCTTTAAGTAAAAAGCTCCAAGTAAAAAAAAAGGCCGCTATAGCGGCCTTTTTTTTACTTTTGATCTGCAGTCCAGATCAGTCTATCTATTATCTGGCGGCCTCTAAGCGGTGCTTAAGCTGAGCCAGTTCCTCATGAAACTCGGCGGGAACCCGATCGCCATACTGATCGAAGTACTCGGAGATCAAGGGAATCTCATTCAACCAACCGTCGACATCTACCTTTAATAGTTGCGTGATTTGGTCTGTGCTCATGTCGATGCCATCCATATCCAGCGCGTCGATGGTCGGCAGGTTGCCAATCGGTGTTTCCATCGCATCAGCCGTGCCATTGCAGCGTTCGAAGACCCACTTCAATACTCGGCTGTTCTCACCGAAACCTGGCCACATGAACTTGCCCTGTTCATTTTTACGGAACCAGTTGACGTAATAAATCTTTGGCAGGTTCGCGCCTTCACGCTGGCCTGTATTTAACCAGTGCTGCCAGTAGTCAGCCATGTTGTAGCCACAGAAAGGCAGCATGGCCATGGGGTCACGGCGCAGTTCGCCGACTTTGCCCGCCGCCGCGGCAGTTTTTTCCGAAGACACGATGGCGCCAAAAAATGTTCCTTGGGCCCAGTCCTTGGCTTCGTTGACCAAGGGGACAACGGTTGCTCGTCGGCCGCCAAACAAGATGGCGCTGATGGGTACACCTTTTAAGGCTTCCCATTCATCTGCGATCACGGGGCACTGGTCGGCGGCAACGGTGAATCGTGCATTGGGGTGAGCCGCTGGCGTCTTCGAGGTTGGGCTCCAGTCGTTGCCCTTCCAATCGATGAGGTGTGCCGGTGGCGTGTTGGTCATGCCTTCCCACCAAACGTCGCCATCATCTGTGAGGGCGACATTTGTAAAGATGCAGTTCTCAGTCAGGCTTAGCATGGCATTGGCGTTTGAATCCATACCGGTTCCTGGAGCGACACCAAAAAAACCAGCTTCAGGGTTGATGGCGTAAAGTTGACCATCATCGCCAAATTTCATCCAGCAGATGTCGTCGCCGACGGTCTCGACCCGCCAGCCTGGAATAGTTGGTACGAGCATTGCCAGGTTGGTTTTGCCGCAAGCGCTGGGAAATGCGCCAGCGATATATTTTGACTCACCTTCAGGATTGCTGAGTTTTAGAATCAGCATGTGCTCTGCAAGCCAGCCCTCATCACGTGCCATGGCCGAGGCGATGCGCAGGGCGAAACATTTTTTGCCGAGTAAGGCGTTACCGCCATAACCGGATCCAAATGACCAGATCTCGCGGGTGTTTGGAAAGTGGGCGATATATAAATTGTTGGGATTACACGGCCAGGCTACGTCAACGGCACCGTCAACGAGTGGGCTGCCCACGGAATGAATGCAGGGCACGAACTCGCCAGTTTCGCCGAGTTCGTCAAGGACTGCCTGGCCCACGCGGGTCATGATGTGCATGTTGGTGACAACATAGGGGGAATCTGACAATTCGACGCCGATATGAGCTATCGGCGAGCCGATGGGCCCCATGCTGAACGGCACAACATACATGGTTCGACCACGCATGCAGCCAGCATATAAACCATTGAGGGTATCTCGCATGGTCGCGGGATCTATCCAGTTATTGTTGGGGCCGGCATCAATAGGACTGTCGGCACAGATATAGGTGCGGCTTTCGACACGAGCAACGTCGGCAGGATCTGAGCGAACCAGGTAGCTGTTGGGTCGTTTGGCCTCGTTGAGTTTGACTGCGGCGCCGGCATTAAGCAGCAGTTGCCACATGCGATCGTATTCGTCTTGGCTGCCGTCACAGATGACAACCTGATCTGGTTGGCAGAGCGCTTGCATCTGCTCTACCCAAGCTTGTAGTTTTTTGTTCTTGAACATGGAAGGACCCTTTTTGAGTTTCACCCTACCCCTTAGCATTTGTTGACGCATCACGTTGAAAAGTGAAAACGGGGTTTTTGACGGTACGCTAGGATACCTGAATTGGTCGCCTAAATCGAATTTGGATGGTGGGTAATTCTGTCAAAGTGGCACGAAAGATTCAGCCTATGATAATAGTGTAATTACACCGGCGAGTTCATCACGTATAATACTGCTCGAAATGCACCTACCCGCGCCCCAGTCCATGCAACAGCCCGCTGAAACGACCCGTATCTTTGATTATCGACCCTATTGGGCCGAATGTTTCGGCATTGCGCCGTTTTTACCCACCAGTCGCGCCGAGATGGATGCGCTGGGCTGGGATAGCTGCGACATTATCGTGGTCACAGGTGATGCCTATGTGGATCACCCTAGCTTCGGTATGGCGGTCATCGGTCGGGTTTTGGAAGCCCAGGGATTTCGGGTTGGGATTATCGCCCAGCCAGATTGGACTTCAACCGCCGATTTTGAGCAGTTGGGCCGGCCGAATCTTTACTATGGCGTCGCCGCCGGCAATATGGATTCGATGATCAATCGCTATACGTCGGATAAGAAAATTCGTCACGACGATGCCTACACCGCCGGCAATATTGGCGGTAAACGGCCAGATCGGGCGGTGATTGTCTACTCTCAGCGCTGCCGCGAGGCTTTTCCTGATGTGCCGATTGTTATCGGCAGCATCGAAGCTAGTCTGCGCCGGATTGCCCATTTTGATTATTGGAGTGAGAAAGTCAGGCGTTCCATCCTGCTCGATGCCAAGGCTGACCTGTTATTATATGGCAATGCGGAACGGGCGATCATCGAGGTTTCTCATCGACTAGCTAACGGTGAGCCGGTAGATGCTATCCGTAATATCCGTGGGACGGCGTTCGCGCTTTCGACCTTACCTACTGACGTGCAAGAAATTGATGCATCGACCCTGGCAGAGGACCAAGTCAGCGATAATGTTGAGCCAAAGGCGGCGGTTATTCGCATGACTGATCCCGCAGAGGCGGCTCGCCAGCAGCAATTGACCTATATTCGGCTGCCGGCCTATGAAGAGGTTCGAGAAGACAAGCTGTTGTATGCCCATACCTCGCGAATCCTCCATCGTGAAACCAATCCGCATAATGCCAGAGCGCTGGTGCAGGCCCACGGCGATCGGTTCGTCTGGCTTAATCCGCCACCGATCCCGCTGACCACGGAAGAAATGGATTGGGTCTTCGAGCGACCTTATCAGCGCATTCCCCATCCGCAGTATGGCGATGCTGTGATCCCAGCCTACGATATGATTCGATTTTCCGTGAACATCATGCGTGGCTGTTTTGGCGGTTGTAGTTTTTGCTCAATTACCGAACATGAAGGCCGAATTATCCAGAGCCGCTCAGAGTCTTCCATTCTCGATGAGATTGAAAATATTCGAGATAAAACCCCAGGGTTCACGGGTATTATTTCCGACTTGGGTGGACCGACAGCGAATATGTGGCGCCTGGCCTGCAAGACCAAGGAGATTGAATCCAGCTGTCGGCGTCTGTCCTGTGTTTACCCGAATATCTGCAAGAATTTGGATACAGACCAGACACCCTTGATTTCCCTGTACCGCAATGCGCGAGAGATCAAAGGTGTGAAAAAGGTACTCATTGCCTCTGGCTTGCGTTATGACCTGGCGGTTAAAACCCCGGAGTATGTGAAGGAGTTGGTAACCGAGCATGTGGGCGGTTATTTAAAGATTGCGCCGGAACACACTGAGCAGGGTCCTCTGTCTAAGATGATGAAGCCGGGGATTGGAACTTATGATGAGTTCAAGGAGATGTTCGAGCGGTTTTCTCGCGAGGCGGGCAAGGAACAGTACCTGATACCTTATTTTATCGCGGGTCATCCTGGAACCACCGAAGAAGATATGTTGAATCTGGCGCTATGGCTGAAACGTAATGGTTTCAAGGCCGACCAGGTGCAATCGTTTTACCCGTCGCCCATGGCGTCGGCAACCGCCATGTATCACTCCGGTAAGAACCCGTTGAAGCGAGTTGGCCGCAGTTCAGAAGATGTGAATGTGCCCAAAGGGACCCGTCAACGGCGCCTGCACAAGGCATTGTTGCGTTACCATGATCCGGAAAACTGGCCTATGTTGCGTGTTGCACTGAAGAAAATGGGCCGCCACGACCTTATCGGCAATGGCAAGATGCATCTCATACCCTTGACGCAGTACAGCAAGCCTCATGGGCTCAAAGGTGGGAAATTCTTTCGGACGCAACATACAGGCCTGCCGACGATTCCTGCGCTGCCGACCAAAGGCAAGAGCAAGCCGAACCAACCGAATAACCAGAAATAAGCCTCAGATACCGCCAGGACGAGATGTCTGGCGGTACCTGATGGCAGCGACTTAGATCGCGTCTTGCAAGGCTAAGGATTCTCTGAGTTCGCGTTTGAGAAATTTGCCGCTGGCGTTGCGTGGTAATGGCTGCTCTAGGATCCAGATATAGCGTGGAATCTTGTGCTTGGCCATTTG
Source organism: SAR86 cluster bacterium (assembly GCA_013204195.1). GTDB lineage: Bacteria > Pseudomonadota > Gammaproteobacteria > Pseudomonadales > Azotimanducaceae > UBA4582. The sequence goes on along the minus strand of JABMOJ010000519.1, from coordinate 5,624 downwards.
GACCGCGCTGTGAGCGCGGATCTCGTCAGCGGTAATGAGCGTGCCCGGCTTCAACACAATGGCCACCCCAACTTCTTCACCCAGACGATCATCAGGAATACCGAAGACGCTACATTCCTTGATGACATCCAAGTTGAACAGCACAGCCTCGACTTCAGCGCAGTAAATATTTTCACCACCCCGTAAGACCATGTCTTTGATGCGATCGACAATATAGATAAAACCATCTTCATCCATACGCGCCACATCGCCCGTGTGAAGCCAGCCGTCGGTGATCGATTCAGCGGTGGCCTCAGCACGATTCAAGTAGCCTTTAATGACACAGGCACCTTTGACCCAGAGTTCGCCGACGCTGCCTTGAGGCACTTCATTGCCTTCGGCATCGACGCACTTGGCCTCGAAGTTCGGCATGGCCGGACCACAGCTATCCGGTCGATCCACAAAGAAGTCGCCACCGATAGACGTGATAATGCCGCAGGTTTCTGTCATGCCATAGCCGGTGCCAGGACGGGCGGTCTTGACGGCTCGATCAATCTTGCCCACAAGATCGGGCTGAACTTGGGCGCCACCACCTGAAACGGTCAACAGACTAGAAGTATCGTGCTTGTCGAAGTCCGGATGACTAATCAGTTCCCGTGACATGACGGGTACGCCAGACATGCTGGTGATTCGTTCCTTGGCGATAATTTTTAGTGCGTCACCGGCGTCCCAGCGATACATATGAACCAGCTTGCCGCCGGACAGGGTGGTGCCTTGAGCCATGCAATTGTTCGCGGTCACATGAAACAGCGGTGTGGTAATCAAACCCGCGGCGATTGGCGCGACGCTGGGATCAGGTGGTGGCATATTGTTGGCGCGGGCCAGGGAATGGCTCATGGCGGTTCCCCAGAAAGCCAGGTTCATGACGTTATTGACGCAGCCACGGTGAGTCAACTGGGCCCCTTTGGGTCGACCAGTGGTGCCCGAGGTATAGAAAATACAGGCATCTTCGTCAGGGTCTATGCTGGCGGCAGGTAATTCGCCGCCATCTTTGAGCATTGCACTGAAATCAATGACACCATCAACGGGTGCTTTGAGTCTGACGCCAACCACTGGCAAGTCCGGAAATTGATCCTTGATTTCATTGAACCGGTCCAGACGTTCCTGATCGCAGATCAGCAATTTTGGCGCCGAGTCTTCAAGACCGAAGGCCAGTTCACCAGCGACCCACCAGGCATTGACGCCCACAACCGCGATACCCTGAGAAACACAAGCCCAGTAAAGCAGTAACCACTCTGGGTAGTTTCGCATGGCGATCGCCACTCGGTCGCCTTGCTTGATACCTTGTTTCGCCATCCAGTTTGCGATGGCGGCCACATCGCGGTGCGCGTCGCTATAGGTCCAGCGCTCATTTTCATAAACCAGGTAATCACGGTCGGCGAAGGCCGCGCTGGCCAGCCACATCTCGCGCAGACTGGGTGGCGCCGCAGCGTACGCCTTGATGGATTGTCCGCGGACCTCGACAGAGGTGATTGCAAATGGTTGTCCTGGGCTGGTCAATTCATTCCAGACGGTTTTTAAGGCTTGATACATGCTCACTTGGCTCCCTTAGAGTCATAATAAATCAGTGATGTAAACACACGTCGTCAACCAGCTTTACGTTTGCGCCGCCGATGGATCAGACTGTTTATAAATTTCACGTGGCACCAATGTGCCGTCTAAAGTTGGTTAAGATAGGGATTCTCGTGCCTCGATGCAATCCTAATTAGTTTGACTGGCGCGGAGAAGATGGTGATATTCATGGGAGTGCAGGCGCTCAAGCCTGTGTTCGACTAGTCTAGAGGCGAGAAGTGATGACATTTTTATTGGCAGGCTTAAAAGTGATCGATGCAGCATCCTACGTGGCTGGCCCGGCAGCAACAACGGTGATGGCTGACTTTGGTGCCGATGTCATCAAGATCGAGCCGCCGACGGGTGATTCATATCGCAGCCTGGCTGCGCGCTATCGCACCGATTATAACTGGCAGCTAACCTCAAGGAACAAGCGCGCCCTGGCGCTGGATTTGAAGCAGGCAGAAGGGCGGGAAGTGATGCATCGCCTGATTGACCAAGCCGATGTGCTTGTAGTGAATTTCAATGCCGAGCAATTAGCCCTGTACGAACTCGAATATGAATTCCTCAAGCAGCGTAACCCAAGGCTTATCTTCGCCCAGATCACCGGCTACGGTACCCGCGGACCTGATCGAAGCAAGCGGGCCTTTGATCTCGCCGCCTGGTGGGCGAGAACGGGCATCATGGATATGATGAAGCCACTGGGTGGCGCGCCGGTTAATGGTGTTGGTGGCGTCGGTGATCATGCCAGCGCCATGTCCTTGTTCGGCGTCATCATGCTAGCGCTGTACGACCGCGAACGCACTGGCATCGGTGCTTGTGTGTCCACCTCACTGGTCGCTAATGGCGCCTGGTCAAACGGCATGCATCTGCAAGGTGTCATTGCCGGTTATGATCTTGCCACGATTCTGGACCAACATGGTTATCGTAGCCCGTTCGTGTTGTCCTATAAGACCCGGGATGATCGCTATATCGTGCTGGTCGGCCCGGCGCCGCAACGGGAGTGGCCAAGACTCTGCCGAGCATTGGGTCATCCGGAGTGGCTTATCGAGCCACGTTTTGCGGATATGGCAGGGGTGATGAGTTTGCGCGATGAGGTCAAAGTCATGTTCGCCGAGGCATTTGCAGGCGCTAAGTTAGATGAGTTAGTCGTCAAGCTGGATAAGGAACAAGTGACCTTCAGCGTTGTAGAGAAGAACAGTGACGTGGTTGTTGATGCGCACCTGATCGAGAACGAAATCATTATCAAGACAGATTCTCGCCACCCGGACTACCAATGGACAGTTGCCAGCCCGATCAATGTTGCCGGTCGGCCCAAGAGGGTGCCCACTGAGGCGCCGGCGATTGGCGCTCACAGTCGAGAAGTCTTGGTTGAGCTTGGCTACGCAGAGACAGAAATAAACGATTTGTTGCAATCCGGTTCGATCGCTCAGGGTGAGGCTTGATTCGCCTTTAACAAGACTCTAGTGCCCTGAGTCGGGGTTCACCGTGCCTAGATTTATCGAGAATGGCGATCGCGGCTTCCCCAGTTTTTTACCAACTAGCATTGGGCGAGATATGGGTATTCAGTGAGTTTTCGGTGAGTTGAGGCAAAATTGGGTGAGATACGCGCCAGCGCGACTAGCAGCGCCGGCGACTCAGCTTTATACTCGAGCAAATCTGCTGCCGTAGATCACGCCAAAGTTGAATTGGCTGGCGGCTCAAACGTTGATGTCAAAGTGCCATAGCCGCAGAGTCTGCGGTGTTTGGGTCATGGCTCGCGGAACAGAATAATGATCGCCGTTGCGGTGAGCTTGCCTCCTATCAGGCCTGGCACCAGCTAGAAGTACGGCGGTATAAAGTCATACCGACGAATACAGGGGTGTGTGTCCAAAGACAATGCCCGGAATACTTTGAAAGGAGCATGAACGTGGTAGAAGGAATTAACAGTGATAAGGTGACCGCCTGGCTGCAAGACCAGGTTCCTCATCTACAGGCGCCCATCACGTTCTCGCTCATTGCCGGGGGGCACTCGAATCTGACCTATCTCGGTGTTGATAGGTCAGGCAGCCAATTTGTTTTACGCCGCCCGCCATTGGGTCATGTACTCGAAAGTGCGCATGATATGGGCCGCGAGTACAAGATTATCAGCGCCCTAGAGCATGCCGATGTGCCAGTGCCAAAAACCTATGGTTTATGTCGCGACCTGGAAGTTAATGATGCGCCATTTTATGTGATGGATTTTATCGGCGGGCAGGTGTTAAACGATTCAGTGGTGGGCCTCAAGGTAGCCCCGCAACATCGACGGGGCATTGGTCTGCATGTGATCGATATTTTATCGAAGCTGCATAGCCTCAATCCTGATGCGGTTGGCCTCGGAGACCTGGGCCGCAAAGAAGCGTATCTGTCGCGACAGATCAATCGCTGGACAAAACAATGGGTTGCATCCAAGACCCACGAGATTCCAGAGATGGAAGAAAGCTGCCGTATACTCACCGAGACCATGCCGGATCAGATTGGTGCGACCATCGTCCATGGTGATTATCGACTGGGTAATATGATCGTCAATGGCGACAAGGTGGATGCTATCTTGGATTGGGAGCTTTGCACCCTGGGTGACCCGTTAGCAGATGTGGGTTATCTGTTGAACAACTGGGTGTCACCCGGTGAGATTGAGCTGCCAGGTGAGGGTGATCAATCACCCACCGCGGTTGGTGGCTATCCTGAGCGTCAGGAGTTATGCGATATTTATAGCGCTAACACGGGTCGAGACCTTAGCCAGATCAATTATTATCGGGCATTTTCTCACTGGCGGTTGGCGGCTATCGGTCAAGGTGTGTACAAGCGTTATCTAACGGGGGCCATGGGCGAAGATCGTGACGTTGATCTGGAAAAACAAAAAAATGGTGTCCTTCGGCGAGCACAGGCTGCACTCGCCTTGCTTCAGACTTAAGTTGGCCTGAAGCCAGCGGCAGGTCAGCGCCTAATGAATAATAGACTTGCTGGTGCCCATGGCGATCAAACGCTGACTGGCTAGGACCTTGATGTCTGGATCTACGCTGGCCTCAAGGATCATGGTATAGGTATGCTGAGCTAGGCCTAGTTTGCCCTGCCGCTCATAGACGGCGCCCAGTTGGACATTGAACTCCTGTCGTTCCGGTATCAGCAACAATTGCCTTTCGATACAGGCCTTACTTTCATCCCAGGCCTGGTTGTGCCAAAAAATTTGTTTCAGGTTGTCCAATATTCGGATCAGAATGCTCTTGTTGGTGGCGACCTCTAAGTATTCTGGTTGCAGCACGGCGCTGGGCCCGGCGATTTGTTTGAGTAGTGTGCGGCAGTCCGTTTCGCTCAACACCCGGCCGCTAAAGGGATCAATGATCACCTGTTGATCGTCGCCGTACCGTACCAGAAAATGACCGGGAAAGCTGATGCCGTGAACCGGTAACTGCAGGCGCCGGCCAAGACCTAGGTGGATCAGCGCGAGGGTGATTGGAATGCCCTGATGAGTATTGATCACATGGTTGAGAAAACTGTTGCGAGGTTCGTAATAGTTTTTGATGTTGCCACTGAAGCCTTCAGTTTGATAAATAAAGTCGTTCAGGCTGGTGATCGACACACCTGAATTCGTCCCTCGACCAAAGTCAGCTTCAAACCGCGCCGCTGTTGTATCCAGATAGTTGAGATATCGCTTGATGTCGAGATCGGGTTCAGATTCAGCCGCGATCAGCAGCGCTGCCCTGTCGAGTGGAATGTCGGCGTCTGGTTGGGCCACACAGGCGGCGAACTGATCTCTGAGCGTTTGCTTATCCATGGCCCTATCTTTACAAGCTTAATGGCGAGATGCAACGTTCTTGCTGTTTGGCGTGAGCGATAACCCGAAGCGGCTGGTCTTGAGCAACCGGGTCGGCATTGCTAGCGACTCGAGGTGATGGCGAGCGTGGCGCATGTGGCGCTAACAGTCTTAGGCGATCTTGAGCACTAACCTGGTGCCGGCTTCTGCGCGGCGCGGGCTTGCGCCCGCAGGGCGGTTTTCTCGGCTTTGTGTTCTGCCT
>JABMOJ010000518.1 GCA_013204195.1 SAR86 cluster bacterium | reverse complement strand
CTTTTACTGAAGGGCCTGTCGAAGGCTTCAGTGGGCATAAATTTTGAGACCATTCACATCGCTATGCTGGTCGGCGAGCGGTTTCTGATCACTCGGCATAGCAACGAATCGAGGAGCATTGAGCAACTATGGGCGCTATGCCTGTCCGACGGGCGGGTCTTTCATAAAGGCCTGGCGGGTCTGCCCCCGCGCCTAGGACGGATGGTAGTCAATCGCTACCTGGATCTGCTGTTCAACATCGAGGCCAACCTCGACACCATAGAACAAGATCTGCTACTCCAGGATCCCAGCAACGATCAGCTCGGCATACTGACGACCTACAAAACCCGCCTTAGGATCATGCTGCGAACCTTCAATTATCACGAGCAGATCTTCAATCAGTTGCGGCACAATAAAGCCGTCACCTTTGGCGACCTACTCGAACATGAGTTCACGGATACCTATGAGCAACTCGAGCGTGCCGCATCATTGGCCAACCTGTACTACGACCTGTCAGACGATTTGATCAATTCATCGATCTCCATGGCCTCCCATCGCTTGAATGGCATCATGAAGGTTTTGACCATCGTGACTGCCATTTTTGTACCCTTGGGCTTCCTCGCTGGCCTGTATGGCATGAATTTTGAGAATATCCCCGAACTCCACTTCGAATACGGCTACTATGTTCTACTGGGATTGATGGCGACGGTCGCTGTCTCACTGCTAGCCCTATTTCGAATCAAACGCTGGCTCTAAGCTTGACGACCGACTCAACCTCAACATGACCAACAGGTTCACTAGGCGCTCACTCACATAGGGACACAGACTCATCAGCGATTTCGTTTTCGATTGGCTCAACCAGCACCAGCAATGGGCACTTTACCTGGTGCCAGTGATCGCTTTCGCCGAAGCCTGCCCAGGGATTGGGCTGGTGGTACCCGGGATCATTTTGCTCGGCGTCTGTACCGTGATGTATACGGAACAGATCGCCACACTGACACAGATGTTACCTTTGGCATTCGCCGGCGCCTGCCTGTCTGATCATGCCGGCTTTTATCTCGGCCGCTGGATCGGGCCTCCGTTCCATCAGACCCGCCTGGCACTGCGGCGCAAAGCTATGCTGGACAAGGCTGAGGCCATGTTTCGCCGACATGGCGAGTTCACCATTATCGTGGGTCGTATGGTGACGGCGATCCGCAGCTTCACCCCTCTGCTCACGGGCATCAGTGGCATGTCGCGATTTCGCTATAGCCTCATCGACACACTCGCTTGTGCGATCTGGAGCGCCGGACTTGGCTTACTCGTGATCGGCCTTGATGACGCTGTCGGTCGTTTGGGTCAATAGAGATAAGGGCTTACCATCCAGGTCAGCCGGGAATTTCAGACCTAAGGACGCCGCCACGGTCGGAGCGATATCAACGCTGCGCGCCGCACCCGCTATATTTCCTGGCACAACCCCGGCACCATAGAACAACATCGGGATTGCTCGATCGTAATCATAAAGTGAGCCATGGGTCGTGCCGGTATTATCCGCGCGAATCACACAGTCAGGGTAAACCTGCAACATCAGGTCGCCGCTGCGCCCAGGCACTAATGAGTTCCGCAACAGCCGTGCCTCTTCAGTCGTTCCAGCCACAATCTCAGCCTGAGTCCAGGCTTGTTTGATGATATCCACCGACTCAAAGTGGTCCTTTAAATCCGCTTCTATCTGGCTAAAGTCAAGCTGATGTGCCGCCACGTAAGCAGGGTTAATGTAGACCTGATTCCCCAGGATTTTGATCAAATCTGTCGGTAGATCAAAGGGGAAAGTTTCCCGCCAATAGACCGAACCATATAGCCGCGCCATAAACGGATAGAGATCCAACCGGCCACTTGGGCTCGGGCAACGCGCTGTCTTATTTTCTAGCTGCCACTCCGGTAAATCGGCCACGCCATGATCTGCCGTCAGCACAAACAGGTAGTTGTCTTCGCCGATGCTGCTATCCAGATAATCCATGAACTCGCCCAGGGACTGATCCACCTGTGCCAATGTCGCCTCAGCTTCGGCACTGAAGGGACCATACAGATGACCCACGTTATCGTTGGCCGACAGGCTTATCGTCAATAAATCAGGCACCGCGTCTTGACCGAGCTGCTCGCGCGCTACCACAGTTCGCGCCAAGGCCATGGTCGCCACATCGAGAAAGGGCGAATAATAGAACTGACCACCTCGATCATCTAGCTCCCCGCTATTCAACGGGTGGCCACTGGTGCGCTGATATTTCGTGGACTCACCCGGGTAATCATCGGCTCGAAAGTGACCGGCTGAATGCTCCCAGGTGGCGGGCACGCCAGACAGGAACCCTTCGGGACCATTAAATACCTTTACATAATCTGGTAACGCCGCCTGATAGTAGGCGCTACTGGTAAACTGCCTGGCCTTGGCGTTATACCAAAAAACGCCATCAGGATGCTGGCCGCCCATCACAACGGCTGCCCGGTCCTTGCCTGATACCGAAAAAACCCGCGCCTTGGGCTGCTCAGCCTTGAGCCAGTCACCCAGCGTATCCACCTTGAGTAGTCTTGGTGAGCGGCCGCCTTCACCGTTGAGAACCCTTGCGTCTGGGTTGTCGTCATCAACGCAGTAACGACTTTGCCAGGACTGATTATCGACAAAATCATTCCCGGCGATACCCGCTCTGCCCGGTTGCACCCCAGTCACAATCACCGAGTGGCCAGGGCATGTATTCGTCACGCCATGATCAAGACTCGAATCGACAAAATTCCGCCCACTTCGCAACAGCCGGCCTAACCCACCAGGCATTGTCGTAGTCAATCGATCCTTGCGCAGTTGGTCAACCGCCACCACCACCACCAAGCGTGGCCCTGTCGACCCGACTTCAGCTTCAGTGGCGGCAGATGCCAAGCTAAAAGCCAACAAACTCGGCAAGGCCAGCAACATGACGAGAGCGTGTCGAACAAACCTGCTTGAGTGATAACGGATCATGAAGGGTCTCATCCTGAACAAAAAATACACATAAACGTTACCCGCCTGCATGGCCGATAGCTACGTTTGATCTAGTCAATCCGCGACATGGACTCGATGACAATCGGCGTCACCGGCACATCGGCGTAATCGGCGTAATAATCGGTCTCAACATTCTCGATAGCCTTCACCACGTCCATGCCCTGGATAACGCGACCAAACACCGCATAACCGAAGGTCTTGCAGGTCAATGGCTTGCGCAGCCCACGGGTCAGCGCCTTCTGCCGCGCGGCCTCGTCCATTCGCGTGCAACTGGCCGCGCTGTGATCAAGATTGTTGTTGTCGCTGACATTAATATAGAACTGGCCGGTGGCACTGTCGATAGCCTCTGACCGGGCAAAGGCAAGGGTACCCTGAAGGTTTTTCAGACCATTATCCGCTTCGTTGCGAATCGGCGCCAAGTCCTCGATTTCACTGAGATCGAATCGATGACCACCGGTTTGAATCATAAACTCAGGAATCACGCGATGAAATATCGTGCCGATATACCGACCATCATCCACATAAGCCAAGAAATTGGCGACGCTGATGGGCGCCTGCCGGCTGTTCAGCTCAAGCACCACATCACCGAGACTGGTCTGCATTCGAACCTTTTGCTCATCCGCCTGCACGGCGCTCATGGCCAGACACAGACCTCCCAGACAGATCAATGGCCAGGCTTGGACTTTACGTATGTGCTGCAAGCCTATCTCCAGCACCCACTTTCGACTGTTGTCACACCATCCCATGGTTGATCTCATCGACCGAGCTCTATTCTCTTTGTCTGCCATGCGCCGCAGCATAGACGAGAAAAGTGTCCTCAACAAGCCAGCAACCTGCTGGCAGCCTCGCCAGCAAACCGTTAGGATTTATCTTTTACGTTTTGGATCCCTTATCCCATGACTCGAGAACTTGATGCATTTCGAACCGAAACCCGCGCTTGGCTGGCCACGAATTGTCCGCCGGGTGCACGCGGGCCGGGCTTTATTCCTTGGGGTAGTCAAAAGATAGCCCTTGAGCCAGACACAGCACTGTGGTTAGAGCGCATGTCGGCTCGCGGCTGGACCGTACCCAGCTGGCCGCAGGAGTACGGTGGCGCCGGTGTGAGCCGCGAAGAATATATGGTGATCCAGCAAGAAATGCGCCGTATAGACGCCCGGCCGGCCCTCACCGGCCGCGGCATCAACTACATTGGACCCACCATTCTCGAGTTTGGCACCCCGGCGCAAAAAGCCCGCTGGTTACCCAGCATGGCCCGCGGTGAGGGCGGCTGGTGTATGGGTTACAGCGAACCGGCAGCGGGCAGCGACCTGGCTAACCTGCAGATGCGCTGCGTTGATGGCGGAGACCTGTGGCGCCTGAATGGTATGAAAACCTGGACATCGGATGGTATCTACGGCGATTGGATCTTTTGCCTGGTCAGAACCGCACCAGACAAACCCAAACATGATGGCATCAGCCTGGTCCTCGTGAAGATGGATCAGCCCGGCGTCAGGGTCAGGCCGATACGCCTGATCAGCGGCAACTCACCCTTTGCCGAGACCTTCTTCGAAGATGCTGTGGCCGCCAAAGATGATCTGATCGGCCCCATCAACCAAGGCTGGGGGATCGGCAAACGGTTGCTGCAATATGAGCGTTCAGTCCATGGTGGCGTCAATACCAGCGGCGCCCAAGTGGAACAAAAGACCCAGTCGCTGGCGGAAATTGCCAGGCACTACCTGGGTAGCGCTGCCGCAGACACCCGCCTCAGCGATCTGCAGTTTCGTAATCGCTTGCTGACATTAGAGATGAACAGTCGGGCCTATGCGCTGACCCAGCAGCGAATTATTGCCGAGACCCAGACCAGCGCACCATCATTGGCAACTTCCATCCTGAAAGTGAAAGGCGCGGAATTCACGCAGGAACGCACAGAGGTCCTGCAGCAAGCCATGGGCACTCAAGGCATCGGTTGGGAGGATGAGGGTTTTACGGCGGCAGAAATCGACGCGAATCGTGATTGGCTCACGACCCGCGCAGTTTCGATCTACGGCGGTACCAGTGAAATTCAAAAGAACATCATTGCCAAGCGAGTCATTGGCTTACCCGATTAGCCGCACGGGACAGGCTATCTAATCCCTAGCGATAACCTTCAGCCACAGGGACTCGTGGCAGGCGCCACCAAGCAGCATCACAAGCCGCCATCAATTCATCATCAAGGGTCAGGGTGAGTGCGGCCAGGTTGGCATCTAACTGCTCGGGTCGACTCGCGCCAATGATCGCCGAGGTGACGCCTTTTTGCGCGAGCACCCAGGCCACGGCAACAGACACCATATTAAGATTCATTGCCTGAACGATGGCCTTGAGGGTTTCCACCGCTTCAAATTGAGCGTCATGCCAGTAGCGCGCCTGATACCGCTCGGCAGCCGTACCTAATGTAAAACGTGTGCCGGCCTGCGGATCTTGGCCAACCGTATATTTACCTGATAGAAAACCACCTGCTAAGGGGTTATACACCAGCACACCTAGCCCGGCATCATTCGCTAAGGGCAACAGCTCTGTCTCAATTTCACGATATAGCAGATTGTAACGGGGCTGGACTGACTGATAGCCACTAACCCCCAGCTTGTCAGCGGCACGTAATGCCTGACCCAGTCGCCATGCCGGGTAGTTAGAACAGCCAACATAGCGTACCTTGCCAGCCGTCACGAGATCGTCAAAGGCGCGCAGGGTCTCTTCAATCGGCGTCTTCGGATCAAAACCGTGACTCTGGTAAATATCCACATAATCCGTCTGTAGACGCTGTAAGCTTTTATCTATGGATTCAATAATATGTTGGCGCGACAAGCCCATATTGTTAGGACCGCGGCGGGTGGGTGCGAAGCACTTAGTCGCCAGAATCAATTGATCTCGATTGCCCCGTTGCTTCATCCAACGGCCGATAATCGCTTCGGTATCGCCGATTGTTGCCCGTGTGCCGCCCAGCGGATACGCGTCCGCAGTGTCGAGAAAGGTCAGGCCAGCGCCAAAGGCTTTATCGAGAATCGTCTGGGACACCGCTTCATCCACTTGCAGGCCAAAGGTCATGGTGCCCAGACACAAGGCGGGTACTTCAAGGCCATGCTGGCCCAGTCTTCGATATTGCATAGAGATCTCGCGCAAACTAGTCATCGTGACTAGCAGTTAACGCATTTTGACCGGGAATAACAAGTAGCACCAGACACGAGCGACGTCGAATTTAGCCGGCCAGACGCCTTCCAACCACATCTGACCGGCTAAACTTAAGTGTCGAGACTCACCACTTTCTGGCGTAGGGTAGGAATACGAAAGTTCCGTATTGAGTAGGGTATCATCAACATGGCCGGCGTCACGATCAAGGTTAGCAAAGTCGCAAAACTCAAACCTGAGACGATCGCCGATGCCAACAGCACCCAAAACGAAGCCACCGGACCGCCCATTTCGAATTCTCGACCGATCAGATCAATGGACACACCACTGGCCATGGGCAGCAGCCCAAAACCAGTCGTGAAAGTGGTGAGGAACACGGGCCTGAGGCGCAAACAACCGGTCTGAATGATGACTCGTTTGATATCCCAAGCTGGATTTTCTAGCCGCAAATAGTTAAAGGTATCGATCAAAACAATATTGTTGTTAACAATAATTCCCGCTAGCGCGACGATGCCGACGCCGGTCATAATCGCACTAAAGGGCTGATCGAGGAGCAGCAGGCCTAGTAGGACACCGACCGTCGACATGATCACCGCAGATAAGATCAGTGCCGCTTGATAGAAGCTGTTGAACTGCGTGACGAGCAAGATCCCCATCAACGCCAGAGCCAGCGCGAACGCTTTGCCGATAAAGCTCATGGAATTATTTTGCTCTTCATTGGCGCCCCGATACACAACCTCTAATGAGGGATCCAAATCTGCGGTCTCAACCCAGTCCTGGATCTCTTTGACTTTTTCATCAGCTAACACGCCAGTCATGGTGTTCGCCCGCACGTACATAATGCGATGACCGTTCTGACGAAAAATGGTACTCACTTTGGCCTTAGCCTGACGTTCGACGAAGCTGCTGATGGGCACCTGACCTTCTTTGGTTGACACACGAAGTTCGTCCAACTGGGTGATTGCTCGGTATTCTTCGGGATAACGCACTCGAATATCCACTTCGTCATCTACATCATCCGGGCGATACTTGCCCACGAGCACGCCGTTTGTCACCAGCTGAATAGCCGCACCGACACTGGCGATATCCGCGCCGAGCATAGCCGCTTTTGCTCGGTCGACATTGATCTCCCATTCAATACCCGGTACTGGCGCCGTATCGTCGACACCCACAAGGCCCGACAGCGACTGCACATACTCACTCAGCCGTCGGGTTTCTCGGGCCAGTATTTCCAAGTCGCTGCCAATGACTTGGATCTGAATATCCTTACCCACGGGCGGACCATTTTCGACCTTGAGCATCTCGGCCCGAACACCCGGTACATCACTGATAGCCTCGCGATAGGCAGCCTCGACCTCGTAGCCATTAATATCTCGTTGCCTTCGATCGGAGATTTCAATAAACATACTTCCGATTTGATCGGCAGAGGAGCCGCCGCCAGAGCCTACGCTCAAACCACCGCCGCCACTACGCGTATAGATACTTTGATAATTGCCCACAGCGAGAATTCGTTGTTCCACATCAACGACGATGTCACGGAGCTCGGTCGAGGAAAAATTACCCTTGGCCGCCACATTGACACCTGTGAAGGTCGGGTCCACATTCGTAAAAAACTGCATGCCGTTGTTGGCTTCGCCATACCATCGAACGATCCCGAACAAGACCAGCCCAGCAATGGTCACCACCACAAAGGGGTGATTTGTGGTAAACCTAAGCACCCGTGCATAAGCGCCCAAGGCACCACGCAGCTCATCGAACCGGCCCTCATCGACTTTGCGATTAACGCTATCCACTTCGGGCTTGACCTTGCTCAGCAGCGCACCGAGAACCGGCGCGAACAACAGCGCATATAATAACGAACCGGCCATGACCGCAAAGACAGTCACCGGCAGATAGCGCATAAAGCCGCCAACAACGCCGGGCCAGAACATCAAGGGTAAAAATGCCGCCAGCGTCGTCGCCGTTGATGCAATCACAGGCCAGAACATCCGATTGATGGCATACAGATAAGCCTCCCTGGGCGTACTGCCATTACCCATCTCCCGGTCTGCCAGTTCGATCACGACAATCGCCCCGTCAATCAGCATTCCCAGCCCCAACAACATGCCAAACATCACCATGAAATTGTAGGTAAAGCCGAGCAGATTGACGACGATAAAGGCAAACAGAAAGGAAAAGGGAATCCCCATCGCGACCAGCAGACCCGACCGTAAGCCGATCGCGGCGACGACCACCGTCAAGACCAAAAACATGGCCGTCGAAATATTGCCTTGCAGTGTACTGATCTGCTCAATCGTTTCGGGCGCCTGGTCGGCCAGATAGCTGACTTCCACATTCGCCGGGTAATGATGTCGCAAGGCTTCAGTGACTATCTTGACCTTGGCAACGGCATCCACCAGCGAGACGCCCTTGCGCTTGGACACTTCGACGGCAACTGCGGGCACACCATTGGCTCGCGTAAAGCTCTTCGGGTCTTTGAAGGTTCGCCTGATGGTGGTCACATCCCGCAACGTCACAACGCCGTTAGGCGTGGCAGTCACTGGGATTGACAAAACATCCTCAGCAGACTCGATTAGACTGGGTATTTTGACGCTAAAGCTACCGCGACCGGTATCAACGGCGCCGGCCGCGATCAGCCGATTATTGCGTGCCACCGCCTGAATCAATTGATCATTACTGATACCATAGGCTTCGAGTTGGGCCGGATCAATAACGGCTTCCAGCAATTCTTCACGTTCACCGTTAAGGTTGGCCTCAAGCACTTCAGGCAAACCTTCAAGCTCATCTTTGAGCTCTCGCGCCAGCCGGTAGAGCACTCGATCTGGCACACCGGCACCGCCTAAGCTGACCGTAATAATGGGGAAATCTCCTGCTGAGACCTCGTTGATAATGGGCTCTTCTGCACTGCCCGGCATCTTCGCCTTGGCCTTATCAACCGCCTCACGCACATCTACCAGCGCCTGATTGGCGTCGAAGCTGTAATCAAACTCAATCACGACCGTCGCCGCACCCTCGCTGGAATAGGAATTGACCTCTTCAACGCCGACAATGGTTTTGAGTTCCAACTCTAACGGCCGTGCTAGTAGGCGCTCGGCATCCTCCGGCGAAATACCTTCATGGGGAACAGTCACGACGATGATAGGGACTGACACGTCTGGGTTAGACTCGACCGGTATGCTCAGATAAGCCATGATACCAGCGCAAACAATCACCGCCATCAGGGACAAAATAGTTCTCGAGCGGTCGATACAGGAAGCTATGTAGCTGGACATATCGCGACTTGCCTTTAAATATAATTACATGATGACTTAACAGCGGTTACGACACGGGTACGAAAACTGCGTTATTGGTAAACCACAGAACACAAGCGGATAGCGCCTAATTTCGCACCAGGCCAGCAAGCGGTGTTAAATCCATAACGACGATCTGACCGTCAAACACTTCTTCTTGACCAACGGTGATCAACTTGATGCTCGACGGCAGTCCCTTGACCCAGACACCCTCTGCCTCTTCGCTGACAACCTCGGCTTTAACAAACCGGACGGCATTGGTCTCATCGACGATTCGAACACCAATGTAACCCGCATCGTTCAATACCAAGGATGCTGGCGATATTAAATGAGCCCGATCCACACCGACGGGCACCTTCATGTCGGCAGTCATCCCCGCTCGCATCCGGTCAGCTGAGTCGTTGACCGTCACCTCAATGGGATAGGTTCTTGTCGCCGCGTCGGGCACGCGGCTGATAAAGCTGATTAAGCCGGTAAACTGATCACCGGTGATCAATGTGACTCGAACCTCATCACCCAGGGCGACCTGGCCGATATTCTTTTCGGACACCTGGCCGATGACCAACATCGGATCGATCTCCATCAGTGTCACACACACCTGGCCAGGACTGAGATAATCACCAATTTCCACCGGCTGACTCTCTATCACACCGGCAAAGGGTGCTCTCAAACCGGTTTTCAACAAAGCGAGTTCGCCCTGTTTAGCTCGCGCTCTGGCGCTTTCAAGGGTTGCATTGGCTTTTGCGACATTAATTTCAGACTGCAGCCCACGACGCTTGAGATCCAACACGCCGTCATACTCTAGTTGTGCGCTCTTGAGCTGGGCACGGGTTTCATCAAGCTCGCTCTGGCGCGTATCCACCGCAATCTGACACAGCAAATCTCCCGCACTGACTCGAGTACCCTTCACTGCGGGCAGCGCTTCAATTCTACCCGCAATTTCTGCCTTGACCTGGACCACACGATTGGCTCGAGTCTGCCCACGAACCGCGAGGAGATCCTGCCGTTCTATGGCCTGGCTTTCCACGCCTCGAACAATCGGCGCAGATTCAAAAGCAACATTCTTCTCCGCCTCAGACGCCGTCAGGGTGCTGGGCACCAGCTCGCCGGACAACAACCAAGCGCCCATGGCTAGCGCGATCATTAACGCGATTGAACGCTTGTTATCCACTGTTTTTACTCACCGTCGTTGCTCACTATCGTTGCGTTCACTATTTGCGATTGATCTGGGCCGTCGAGTTCGACGGCTGCCAATCTGGCCTTCACTGGCGCAGGCCATCAAGCGGCAATGACCCATCTGTTATGCGCCTATTTACGCGCGCACAGCTTATTTGGATCACCCATTCAATGCAAGTTTGAATCACCCAGGAAACGTCAAAGTAAACCGCAAAACGCACCCCTCTGCGGTCAACACGGCGAATCATAAAAGAGTCTAAACTCACATTCGCGCAATTGCGGCAAGCGGTGCTTAACTTACGCCGAAACGACAATTCTGCGCCATTTTTGCCTTCGAATGGTATCCTGTTAGCCCATGAGCCTCATTCTGGTGTCAACAACACGTGTAGGTAAGGCAATCCCATGATGGAAATAGTGAGTACAGCCCTGGTCTTCTTTCTGATCATGGATCCCTTGGGCAATATTCCCCTGTTCCTGTCAGTGTTAAAGGATGTGGACTCGACACGGCAACTGAAGATTATCTTTCGCGAACTGTGCATCGCTTACGCGGCCCTACTGTGCTTCTTATTTGGTGGACACTATGTCCTGGATTTTTTAGGACTTTCACAGGAAGCCATCGAAATATCTGGCGGCATCATTCTGTTTCTCATCGCCTTACGGATGATCTTTCCGGTCCCTAACGGCATATTTGGTGACAGCCAGGCCGGTGAACCCCTGATAGTGCCGCTCGCCATACCCGCTGTGGCGGGGCCGTCGATTCTGGCGGTCCTGATGTTGATGACGACAACACAACCCATGTTACCCTTGTTTATCTCCCTCACCAGCGCCTGGATACTGACAGCAGCCATTCTACTTGCCGCCGCCCCACTGCATCGGATGCTCGGGCGTCGGGGCCTGATCGCTATTGAGCGGCTGATGGGCATGCTGCTGGTCATGATGTCCGTGCAAATGATGCTCAATGCGCTGCGCTCATTTGATTGGGCCGCCAACTGACACTGTGCTCTGCATTTGGTGCTCTGTATTTGGTGCTCTGTATTTGGTGCTCTGCATTTGGCGCGATTCAATGGCATACTAAGCCCCAATCTTTACCTAAAAAATTTGCCTAAGAACATTTGCCAACGAACCTTCAATTGGCGAAATCATGAATTCATTAAAACGGTGAGACACCCATGAGCAAACTCCATCAACACCATGTTGTTATCGTCGGCGGCACTTCCGGTATTGGCCTGGCGACTGCCGTGCTGGCAAGAGATGCAGGCGCCACGGTCTGGGCTGTAGGACGCTCAGCGGAACGCGTGGCAGCAGCCGCTGCAGCAAACCCGGGCATTCAATTTGAGACTCTCGACACCCATGACCGGGCAGGCTTACAGGCGCTATTTTCGAAAATCGGCACAATCAATCATGTGGTCGCTGCGGCCACCGGCGCCAATCGCACCATGGCACCCTTTCTCGACCAAACCCAGGAGCAATTTCGCGAGGCTTTCGACAAATTCTGGGGCTATTGTAATGTCATTCGTGAATCAGCCCCGTTTCTCGCGGCCGATGCCTCAATCACACTCGTCAGCGGCAGCCCCGCTCGCAAGTGCAATCCCGGCATGAGTTCGATCTCCTGCGTCGGCAGTGCCGTCGAAGCCTTAACCCGGGCTTTAGCGGTGGAGATGGCGCCAACAAGAATCAATGTCGTCGCTCCCGGACTGATCAGCACCGGTATGTTCGATCGACTCGGCGATCAACGAGACTCGGCGTTAGCCCAAATGACGCAGAACTTACCTATTAACCGCCCCGGTCAGCCAGAAGAGGTTGCCAGCGCAATTTTGCTAACCCTGACCAACGGTTACATGACTGGCAGCACCCTTGATGTCGATGGCGGCACCCTGCTGCCCTAGTCCCTTGGTTCTGTTGGCGGCCTTCAGCGGGTGATTTTTTATGCCGCGGGGCCGACTAACAGATTCCTGCGGTGCAATTCGAGCAACAATTGAGCCGCCGGCAGTGGCCGGCAGTAGTAGTAACCCTGAATGTAATCGCAACCACTGGACTTTAGCCATTGCAGCTGCTCGTTCGTTTCAACGCCTTCAGCCAAGACTTTCAAATTCAAGTTATGTCCGAGCGCAATAATCGCTCGCGTAATCTCGCGGCCATCAGCGCTCGTGGTAATGTTCTGGATAAAGCTTTGATCTATTTTCAAGGTATTGAGCGGAAGACGATTCAGGTAGGCAAGTGACGAATATCCCGTACCGAAGTCATCAATACTGATACCTATACCCATGGCGTGCAGCTCTTTGAGTATCACGATAGTGCGCTCAACATCTTGCATGACGACGCCTTCGGTAATTTCCAGAATAAGAGCTGAGGGAGAGATCCCAGTTTCGCGGACAACATCCCGCACGAGTTCTACCAAGTGACCGTCAAACTGTCGTGCCGACAGATTGACTGCAACCTGGAAACCCTGACATCCCGCTAGTTGCCAACTGCGAAGCTGCTGACAAACTGCCCGTAACACGAACTCACCCAACAGCACGATCAAACCGGTTTTTTCCGCGATTGGGATAAAGTCAGTGGGGGAAATTATGCCACGAGTTGGGTGCCGCCATCGAACCAGGGCCTCCATACAGACCATTTTCTCCGTGATGGCATCAACAATCGGCTGATAATAGATCTCAAATGCCTCATCAAGTAGCGCTTGCTCCATACCGCTCTTGAGCTCCAGAAAAGTCAGCGCCGTTTCATACATATGACTATCAAACATAACTTGAGAACCGGCGCCTTCAAGCTTGGCTCGATGGATGGCATTGTCCGCGTCGCGAATAATTTCGGCGGTCGTGTGATAGCCGTCGTGATGCAGCACAATGCCAATGCTGGCGGACAGATCCATGGTGGTCCCCTGCACGCTCAGAGGAAGACGGATCGCCGCCTGAATATTACGACAAACCTCTATCGCTTCGGCGGCCGTATCAACAGGGTCGAGCAGAAGGGCAAACTTATCACCGGTGAAACGCGAGACCGTATCCTTCGTCCCTACTGTCGAGGCGATACGCTCGCCGATCTCCCGTAACACTTGATCACCCTGCTCGTGACCTAGACCTGAAGTTATTGCGCTAAAATCATCTAGACCGATAAACATCACGGCAAACAAAGCTTGATCGCTGCCGCTTCGGCGCAGTAAAGCAATCCCCAGATGATCCATAAATAAGGCGCGGTTCGGCAAGCCTGTCAGCGGATCAAAGAACGCACTGCGGCGAATTTCTTCCTCATAATCTAGCTGCTGGCTGATATCCCGAAAAGTAATGACCATAAGATCTGCATCTAGACTGCCGTTGATGCTGACCGCGATTTCCACGGGCAGCACACCACCTTGTTTGTTGCGAACACGCTGGCGACAGCGTCGGTCCGGTGACACGCTGCGACTCAATTCGACAAGATCAAACGCTGCACCCTCGGGGCTGAAGGGAAGTAATCGTAAGACTTCTGTCAGGGTACTGGCCCGCGCTTCTTCTTGAGTCCAACCCATCAATGCTTCGGCGACCGGGTTCAGCATCAAAATCTGGCCATTCAGATCAGCCGAGATGACCCCATCGCTGACGTTCGACAGCGTCGCATCCAGCTGGCGTCGAGTATCAGCAAGGTCTTTCTCCATGACATGCTTATACAGGGCCATTTCAATATGGATTTCCAGCTCACGGTTATCAAAGGGTTTGAGTACATAACCATAAGGATCAGCCCGTTTGGCACGCTCAAGGGTCTCCGCATTAGAGTAGGCGGTGCAAAAGATCACGGGCACATCGTATTGCGCGCGAATGTTAACCGCGGCTTCGACGCCGTCCAGCGCGCCCTTTATATTGATGTCCATCAATACCAGGTCAGGACGCAGGCGTAACACCTTCTCCACCGCTTCTTCACCTCGCGACGCTGTGGCCAACACTTCGAAGCCCATGCGGGTTAACCGCGCCTTTATATCTCTGGCCACAAGGATTTCGTCTTCGACAACAACGAGTGTTTTCTTAGACATCATGTTTCACCTTTTGTGGAAATGAAACCTCGAATCTAGCCCCCCCGTTATTCTCAAAAGTAATCTCCCCGTCAAGCTGCTGAGTCAAGATTGATACAATCTCCATGCCCATGGTCAATGCAGCATCAACATCAAATCCGGCAGGCAGACCAATACCGTCGTCACGAATGTGCAACACATAACGACCTTCGACTTGCGAAAACTCAACAAATATGGTGCCTTCACCTTGTCGCCCAACAAATCCATGCTTCAGCGAATTGGAAATCAACTCATTAATAATCAAGCCGCAGGGGACCGCTGAATCAATATCTAACGAGACGTTAGTCACGCGAATATCGAGACTCACAACAACACCCGGAACCTCATAGAGGTGGCGCAGACCGCCGGCAAGCATTGTTATGTAGTCGTCGAAATCAATTTCAAGCAAATCCTTAGACTGATAAAGATTTTCGTGAATCAACGCCATAGACTTAATGCGCTGCTGGCTTTCGCCAAGCAATTCAGCAAGCTGTTCATTACCCGCCGACTCAGCCTGAATACTCAACAGACTGGACATGACCTGCATATTATTTTTAACCCGATGGTGCAGCTCTTTAAGCAACAACTCCTTTTCTCTTAAGGAGTTTGCTAATTCTCGCTGCACTAACATGGTTTCAGCGATTTCACGCTCAAGCGCTTGAGTTCTATCGGCAACCAAAACTTCCAGATTACGCCGATGATCGGCGAGTTCGGATTCAGTGCGTTTTCTCTGCGTGACGTCACGGGCAATGCACACATAGGCTGTCACGTTATCTCGCGTATCACGCACCGCTGCGATCGTCACATCGGTAGTAACCACCAGCAATCCGCTTCTCGAATTGACCTCGCCGTGCCAGCGCCCTTCAGAGCGTAAACCCTCTGTAGAATTGCGTACATCGCCAGGATCTGTGAAGAGCAACTTCGAAATCGACTTGCCGACGGCGTCTTCAGGCGCGACACCCAGTATTCGCGCAGTCGCATGGTTGGCATACATTAACTTTTTATCTGCATCAGCGATCAACACACAATCACTGGCCAGATCAAGTGACTCAATATACAACTGCAAGCGGGCGCTGTAGCGTAACTCGGCCTCTCGCCGTAAGCGTCGCGCATTGGCAACTTGTAATTGGTAAAGTCCCCCCAACACCAGCACTAGAAAGACCGCATAGGCCAACCATGTCGCCCATATAGGTGGCAAAACAGTTAATTTCAGCAGGGTCGGCGTAGGATTCCAGACGCCGTCATTGTTCGAACCCTTGACCTTGAAGGTATATTCTCCGGCATCCAAGTTGGTATAGGTGACCTGCCGCATGCCTTTAACGTTCACCCAAGCTTGATCAAAACCTGCCAACATATAGCTGAACTGATTCTTCGACGGCGCAGTAAAATCCATCGCGCGGAATTCGAAGCCGATCACAGAGTCGTCGTAGGCCAACTCGATTTCTGTCATACGGGTGATGGG
>JABMOJ010000517.1 GCA_013204195.1 SAR86 cluster bacterium | reverse complement strand
TTTCTGTGGTTTTCACACTATCTTGACGCCAAAAAACGTGTCGATAAATTTTACACTCTTCAACATCCTGAATAACGGGCTCCAAATATATCCAATATAAACAATCACTTACCATGACGACGAGTAGTTGGCGCGGGATTTGCTCTAGATCAGGCAGGCCACTATAAATTACCACATTCAATTAGAAACCTTGATGTCCACTCGACATTTAGGTATTTCTGGAGCAGATATGAAAAAGACTACCTTCACCGCTTTATTTATCGGATTTTTGTCGATCGGCTCTATCGGCTCTGCATCGGCCACACCATTTAGTATCTCAATGGTTGCTGATAACGACTTCGCGATATTCAGCGGAACCAGCACCGGCATTAATAATCTTATGTACCAAAACAACGTCGACTGGGAGAGTCAGATCCCGGCTTTATCCACACTCTCGTTTAACCTTGCGGCTGGTGATGACACATTTTATGTCCTGGGCATGGGTGGCGGTGGCCCCGAAGAAAACATCAGTGGTTTAGTGAACGGTGTGAATATGACTGACCCATCAGTGACTGTTTCAATGAGTTCTGACCTCTCTTCCTCTTTGACAGGCTACCTTTTAGGTGGTGTCGCAGCCGGTACATACAACGTAATTCTGTCGGAAGTACAGGCCGCGTTCCTCGGTTTAACCTGGGGAAGCCCAGTCCTTAATACTACGCAAACAGTGATTGATAAGGCTGGTTTTGGTCAGGGATTCATTTTCGCTACCAGTACGGCACATTTGTTTAGTTTCGAGGCAGGGGACGTCGGTGTGACGGTTCCAGGACCTTCAACCCTCGCTGTTATGGTAATCGGTTTGGCAGGGTTGGCGTTTGGAACTCGCAGAAAGAAACTATCTGCCTAAAGTTCAACCGAATATTCATTTCCAAGAAGCCTCGCAAGTCGAGGCTTTTTTTTGGTCGGTTTTTTTAATGCGACACACGCTTTTTGCGGCTTACGCCTGCGAGCATAGTCTGACTGATATTGTCGCCATGGGCTCACTTGTTCATTCGCGAGGTGCGCAGTTTTGTAGGAACTTGTCCCGTTTGATAGAAGGTGGACGCCTGATGTAACGAAAGGACTGCCTCACAGTTTGTGAGTCTGGAAAAGTGTGTGTCCCTTTTCTTTTTGAAAACCAAGATGCGACACATGCTTTCTGTGCCTCAATAAGTGACACAGAAAGCGCTATGACTGGCGAGTGATCAGGGTGCGCCCAGAAAATCCATCTTGCCTACAGGCACTCCGTTATGCCGAAGAATGTTATAGGTCGCTGCGGCATGAAAATAGAGGTTCGGCAAACCGAAACCCATAAGAAAGGAAATCGCGTCCAATGTCAGACCGTTGGGGCCGATGGGTAGCGTGATATCTCTTTCTTCAGCGCCTTTTAGTGTCCCGCAGTCAAACGCATTGACAAAATCCAGCGTAGACTGAACGCGCAGCTGAAGCTCTTCAAAAGTCTCTTCTGTGTCTGCCACGGACGGTACTTCCATTTCACCCAGCTGGCACAGGACCCGTCGGGCGGTATCAGTGGTCATCTGTACCTGCCTTTTCAACGGATGCATGTCGGGTGAAAGTCGTGCGTTCACCAGCACGGATGGATCGAAAGCCTTCTCTGTGGCGTAGGCTTCGCCCTTTTTAAGGTAGCCGCTCATGGCGCCAAGGGTGCGCGTCAGTGCGGGAATCAGGATACTTTCTATAGTCAGTGTCATAAGAACTCCAAAAATGGGTTGAACATCGTACCCGCAATATTGTGCGCTAGAGACCAACTTTCAATGGTGAGCCAGAAATAAAAATTTCAGGGCTAATGCAACAGTGCATAACGGTGTCCCGCAAAAAATTCGGCATAACCATTAGGTGCCTGCTCACCAAGTTACAGGGCCTGGCGTCCAGAGGTTGTGCCATCGATTCGAGCCGGGTGTGGATGACTCCGTTAACTCGGGCGTCGAGTTCGCGGCATCAATCTCAAGCCGATCCGCATAGGGTTTCCGAAAAATACGGTACCCACGCAGCAGCGCCGGTAGTACGACCTGTCATGGCTTCTAAAACTCTACCGGAGTCTTCTAAACCCGGCTCCGAAACCAGAGTTGCAATAAACCAGCGTTGTACAGACATTATCTGGTGACACGAGACCGTTTCCAGGTGGATTGGAAAACTCAGTTTCAAGGGAAAGCTGCTCGATCGGGTTCGAACGAGGATAGGCCATATAGACCACATTCTCCTCAAAACGTTGAAGTTTGGCGATCGCGGGATTCACCTGGATTCAAGAAAGTGTGCTGTGGTATTCAAGACATTGGTCAATGACTGTCATGGTGCTAATCTGACGGCGTATACGCGATAAGGTTGATCACTAAGAAGAATTTTAGGCCGCGCTGGTCGATTTTGGCCGGCTGAATCCGGCGCGTTTAAGAATTGAATGGCAGCCGAAGGATCAAGCGGCGTGGTTGCGGTTCGATGTGATCGAGGATTTTTTGGATTGTGTCTGGATCAGTGAGGTCAGCGGTGAGGCGCCACCCTTTCCCGGCATACGGGCATTACGAACCAACGTATTAGAGCATTGGGTCGATGAGGTTGAAGTCGTTCGGTCATGCGCGATCAAAATATTATCAACTCATCCAAAGAACAGGCATTGGCCTGTAAATTTTCCAGGCTTTTTGTCAGTAGTGGTTTTATTTCTGCTGTTGATGTTAAAGGCCTTGGTATTGATATCTGTAGTGGGAACACAATATGACAGTCCTGTCTCGATTGCTCAGAAAATTGGAAGCTAAGCCTAAAACCCTGGAGCAACGGCTCGCCGAGCTCGAGCAATTACCAATAGAGGAACTAGAAGCGGTTGCTGTAGAAAACGAGAGCGACGTTTTGCGTGTGGCGGCTATTGCCCGGTTGGGCTATGGGCCAACGCTAATTACGCTGGCGTATGACAGCGGTATTGCCAGTGTGCAACAAAAGGCCCGGCAGCGGAAATACTGGAATCGTCTGAGGCAGATCGGCAAATGCCGGGGTGTCGATGAAGTGGGTCACGAAAACAAGAGTGCGGAGAGCCGGCGACGGCCGCTTTTGGTCAGATCGTCCATTGGCCCCAGAGCCTCAAAGAGTTTCAGTAACTGGGCCTTGGCGGCGCCTTCGTTCCAGGCGGCGCCCTTTTTCATGATCTCCAAGAGCTGGTCGACGGCGCCCTCATTGTCACCGTTGCCCATCAGCGCGATGGCCAGGTCGTAACGCGCCTGATTGTTCGTTGGGTCCGCCTCAACGGCCGCGCGCAGCTCACTGGGGTCGCCGGCGTCACTGGCCTGTTCGGCTAGCGCCAATGCCGAGCGTGCCGCGACAATTGCCGCATGGTCGAAGTGTTCCGTCGGCGCGAGGTCAAGGGTCTGCTGCGCGTGCTCAAGGTCCTTATTGATCACGTAGCACCGCACTAGACCGCCGATCGCTTCGGGATTGCCGGGTTCGGCCTGCACCACCTGTCCGTAGAGATTGCCAGCTGCGGCGACCTCACCGGTGTCGAGTGCTGCTTTGGCTGCCTCAAGCGCCTCGTCGATCGGCGAGGGCCCAATGCCGCCGGCAAGCTTTTCGACAAAGGCTTTGATTTGGCTTTCCGGCTGCGCGCCGACGAACGCATCGACGGGCTGCCCTTGATCGAAGGCGAACACGGCCGGGATCGATTGGATGCGCAGCTGTTGGGCGATCTCTGGACTGTCGTCAATGTTGACCTTGACCAGCTTGACCTTGCCTTGCGCCGCTTTGACGACCTTCTCGATGATCGGGCCGAGCTGTTTACACGGGCCGCACCACGGTGCCCAAAAATCCACAATGACGGGGACCTCCTTAGAGGCCTCAATAACGTCCGCCATGAAGTTCTGGCTATCGCTGTCTTTGATGAGATCAGGGGAGGCGGCAGCGGCGCCGATCAGGGGTTCAACCATGGTATGTCCGACTTGGTGGGTGTTCTGGGTGGGGCAGGTGGCCTGCCTCGCATTGACCCCAACATAAGCACTGCCCTGGGCAATTGCCACATAGCGCCTAGATCAGATCGTCAAAGTCCAGAATCAGCGGGTCGTGGCCGCACGACCGGACGAAGCGCACCAAATCAGCGGCCGCAATGGCGGTCGTCGCGGTGTTCGTGAGGGGGTGATAGTTGAGGAGGCCGTGGTCCAGCATCGCTTTGTCGAGCACCACACGGACCGCGCCACCCGCATCATTGATCAGGGCAAATGGGGTGACCGATCCAGGCTCAACCCCGAGAATCTCAATCAATAGCGCGGGCTTACCAAAGGAAAGCCGCGCCGCACCGATATTCTTGGGCAACGTTTTGAGATCGACCGGCCGGTCTTCCAAGGCAACGACAAGCCACAGCTGATCCTTCTTGTCTTTGAGAAACAACGACTTGCAGTGGGCGCCCGGGAGCTGGCCGCGCAGCAACTGGCTTTCCTCAACGGTGAATACCGGTGGGTGCCGATGGGTGGTGCTTTCGATCCCGAGTTCCGACAACCGGGAAAAAAGGTCGGTTTCAGTGGCATGGCCCATGCCATAACGATACCCACCGACGGCCGTCGTGCAAGCGCTGGCCACGCTCGCATATGCTGATAAATCGGCCCCGCGCGTGCCGGTTGTCTTGAGACGCTGCGATCCCAGTTCTTGCCAAAACCCGAGGGTCGCGCTATGTGTCCCCCCCTCACGCGGGCGTAGCTCAGGGGTAGAGCGCAACCT